>JBLIKS010000348.1:0-3031 GCA_047635555.1 Candidatus Azotimanducaceae bacterium | reverse complement strand
GGTACCCTCAGCACTCATGACTGGGTCTGACGAGAAGCTGCCTATCAGGATGCTGAACGACCGCGTGCTGGTCAGCGTCTCTGACCGAGGCTCCGACCGTAAGTCGTCTGGCGGCATCGTCATCCCTGCCACCGCTCAAGTCCAGAAGCGACTGGTTTGGGCCACCGTTGTTGCCCAGGGGCAGAACGTTCGGAGCTGTGAGATTGGTGACAAGGTGCTGTTCAGCCCGGATGATCGCTACGAGGTCGAAGTACAGGGCGAGGATTACGTCATGCTCCGCGAACGCGAACTCCACGCGGTCGCCGCCGAACGCATCGAAGCGTCGACCGGCCTGTATCTCTGATCGGCCTCGTTTGTGGCTGAGCGGTCTGGCCTAATATTGGAACTCCGAGATAACTAAGGAGATCCCGATGATCAAAGTCAGCGTCCTATACCCGAGCGGCGATAATGCCACGTTCGACATGGAGTATTACAAGACAACCCATATGGAGATCGTCGATCGGACGATGAAGCCCAGCAGGTGGGAGATCGAGTCCGGCGTGGACGGGCCGTACATCGCGATTGGCAATCTCTACTTCGAGTCGATGGAGGCCATGCAAGCTGGCATGGGAGGTGCCGGCGAGGCGCTCGCTGACATCCCGAACTTCACGAACACCGAGTCAGCTGTTCAGGTCTCCCAAATCGTCGAGGCCTGAAACCGAGGAATCGCTCCGGCTGCCTGGTCCGTAGAATGTCGTGATGCCTGAGGGAATCACGATCGATGCAACGGACCAGCAGCTGGCCGGCCTGAAGTACAACAGCGACGGGTTGATTACAGCGATCGCCCAAGACGTCGAGAACGGCGACATCTTGATGCTCGCATGGATGAACGAAGAGTCGCTCAAGATGACGTTCGCCGAGGGCCGGATGGTGTACTGGTCGCGCAGCCGCCAGGAACTGTGGCGCAAGGGCGACACCAGCGGCGACCGGCAGTTCGTCAAAGAGGCCTATTACGACTGCGACGCCGACGCACTGCTTTTCAAGGTCGAGCAAGAGGGCGCAGGCGCCTGCCACACCGGTGCGCGCAGCTGCTTCTTCCGCAGCTTCGGCGCTGACGCCTGACAATGCAGTTCCAACCGTCCCGCGAGGCCTTCCACGCGCACGCCGCGGATCACACCATCGTGCCGGTCTGGACCGAGCTGCTTGCCGACCTTGAAACACCGGTCGCGGCGTACACAAAACTCGTCGGTGACAGGCCGGGCTTCCTGCTCGAGTCGGTCGAGGGTGCTGAGCGCTGGGCGAGGTTCTCGTTTGTCGGTCGCAACCCGTCGGCCACACTGATCCTGCGCAACGGGCAGGTTGAAATCGATGGCCCAGTACCCGACGGAATCCCGACCGGCGATGGCATTTTGGCGGCACTCGAAGCGATGCTCGCCGAATATTCCAGCCCGTCGTTCCCCGACCTGCCACCGTTGCACGGCGGCATCATGGGGTTTCTTGGTTACGACGTGATTCGCGAGGTCGAGCACCTTCCCAACACGCCGACCGACGACCGCAACTATCCCGACGCAGTGATGTCGGTCATTGGCTCGCTCGCAGCCTTTGACCATTGGCGTCAGCGGGTCTACCTCATCGAGAGCGTCGCGACGCTCGGCTTGAACACCGGCGAACTCGATGCGGCATACGACGCAGCAGTCGAACGCGTCGTGCAAGCCGTCAGCGATCTGTCCCAGCCGCTTCCGTACACGCCGGTTGCGCCGCCAACACTCGACGACGATCTGCCGACCCTCGCATCGACCATGCCTGATGGCATGTATCAGCGAGCGGTCGAAGTGGCCAAGGAGTACATCGTCGCCGGCGACATCTTCCAGGTCGTGTTGGCTCAGCGTTATGACATCGAACTCGAAGCTGACCCGTTCGACTTTTATCGAGTACTGCGCCAAGTCAACCCGTCGCCGTACATGTACTACGTCAAGCACGATGAGCTGACGATCGTCGGTTCGTCACCGGAGCCAATGGTGCAGTTACTCGATCGCAAGGTCGTCTCGCGCCCGATTGCCGGGACGCGCCGTCGTGGCAAGAACGACGAGCACGATCGCCTGATGGCTGCCGAACTGATCGAACACCCGAAGGAGCGCGCCGAGCACGTCATGCTCGTCGACCTCGCTCGCAACGATGTTGGCCGCGTTGCCAAGTTCGGCACCGTGCAAGTTGACGAACTGATGACGCTCGAGCGATACAGCCACGTCATGCACATGACCTCGCAGGTGTCAGGCGAATTGCGTGACGATCTTGGTCCAATCGACGTCCTGCGTGCCACGTTGCCCGCTGGCACGCTCTCTGGAGCGCCGAAGGTGCGGGCAATGGAGATCATCGACGAACTCGAACCGGTCAAGCGTGGCCCGTATGGGGGAGTGGTCGGCTACATCGACTGGTCGGGCAACCTCGACACGGCAATCGCTATTCGCACCATGTTCATCACGGGCGATGGCAAGACCGCCAGCCTGCAAGCCGGTGCTGGTGTCGTTGCCGACTCGGTGCCTGAAGATGAAGACCTCGAATGCCGCAACAAAGCAGCAGCACTGCTCGCAGCGATCCCCGGGGCACGCCGCATGACCAAGGCGCGCACTGCAGCCGGCACCCAGGCGTGACCGGTCACACTGTGGCTGGCACAGTGTGACCGTTACAGGGCGAGGGCGATCAGGAAGAGGACGCTCAGGCCGGCGAATACCAGCATGAAAACGGTGGCAGCAGCGATCAGGGCCGGAAAGCTCGTGATTGCAGTAAGTGCGATACCCAGCGACTTGAACTGACCAATGCGGTTGCCGACGGCACCGCTCAGCATGAAGAACTCACGAGAGACTGCGACGACGCCGTCACTTTCTCGCCCGTCGGTTGATTCGACCATTTCGATCACCGTGCGTTGGGTTTGACGATCGCCACCGATCAGCGAGCGCACATCAGTGAACAATGTGTCGGCGCTCTGCTTCACAGAGCGAAGGCGCAAGATGGCGAGGCCGACGCTGCCGATTGACAGAATGGCGAAGGTTCC
>JBLIKS010000347.1:0-3042 GCA_047635555.1 Candidatus Azotimanducaceae bacterium | reverse complement strand
TGCGAAGTATTGGAAGGCGTTGGCCATTTCGTCCACGTCGAACAGCCACAACTCGTTGCCGACTTGGTGCTCGACTTCTTCGGAGGCCTCAAGTGACCATCACCTTCGTTCGCCACAACAAGGTTGACCTCGCCCTCCACCAATTGCGCGACGCCATCGACGAGACCGCTCGGCCGCTCCTGCTGCTGCACGGCCTCGGCGAACACACCCCGGCCGCAGCACCTGCGTGGGTTACCTCGTGGCAAGGAGCAATTGTCGGCCTCGATTTCACCGGACACGGCAACTCGACCATCCCGAGCGGTGGCGGCTACACCGCGGAACTTCTCCTCGGTGATGCCGACGCGGCACTCGCTGTACTCGTCGAGCAGAGCCCCGACGCGATGATCACCGTGTTCGGCCGCGGGCTCGGCGCCTACATCGGCCTCCAACTCGCGGGTGCCCGAGCTTCACAGGTACACGGCGCCATCATGCTCGACGGTCCCGGCCTCGCCGGGGGCCCAACCGGCCCGACATCACAGAGCTTCTTCTCGCTCCCACCGTCGAACAGGACTCCGGACCCGTACGCACTCGTCGAGTTGGGCCGCGACCTTCGCCCGCCGGACTACGTCCGCTCGTTCGTCCAGCTCGCTATCGCTGGGTCCAAACTCGAAGAACCAGTGGCGGTATGCAGCGTGTTCCGGCCGAAGTGGGTAGCAGCGGTCGCTGACGAACGCGGTGTGATGGACGTCCCGCTCGCCGAAGCCCTCGAAGCCTTCGCCTGAACCGCCGCTATATCGGACGTGCAGTGGCCCGAGATGCACTGCGCCACGTAACATGACCGCCATGCCGTCCGTTGGTTCGATTGTGCTCGTCGTCGTGGCGTTCATTGTCATGGAACCGGTCACCGCGGCCACTCACCGTTGGGTGATGCACGGCATTGGTGAGTTGTTGCATCGCAGCCACCATCGGACTCGGGCGTCACGTTTCGAAGCCAACGACTGGTATCCGGTGATTTTTGCTGCCGTCGTCAACCTTGGATTTCTCGCAGGGTTCAACTGGAACGGGTTCGCCAGCCTCGTGCCAGTCGGCATCGGCATCACCGCCTACGGCGCCGCCTACGCACTTGTCCACGACGTCTACATCCACCGTCGGGTCGGCTGGTTCGGCGACCACAAGATCGCCGCCTTCGATCGGCTCGCCGATGCGCACCGCATTCACCACCTCTACAACTCTGCACCGTATGGCATGCTCCTGCCCGTGATTCCCGCCCAGCTTCGCGATCGGGCCAGCCGCACCCAGCGCAACCCCCTCGCCAAAGTCTGAGCCAGTCACAACCACCCGCGAACCAGCCGCGCCTCCCCCACCAAAAATTTTCTGAGGATCAGATCGTTCGAGGCCAAGGCGCACGAGAACGCAGCACATCCCGCGGCTCAACGAGCAGCGCGTCCCCCACCAAAAATTTTCTGAGGATCAGATCGTTCGAGGCCAAGGAAGCATGAACCCGAGTTGCCCTCCGGCAACGAGCGGTGAGGGCTGACGCCGGGATCGGGCGATCTGGCCTCAGAAAAGAGCCTCAGAAAACGAAGAGGCCAGAGGTGCCGGGGCCGGTGTGGGCCCCGACGCTTGGGCCGATCGTGTACTGCACCAGTTCCTCCGCCAGCGCCGGGTGCCCGCGCAATGCGTCGGTCAGGTCAGCGCTCACCGACGCGCTGGAGATATCCGACGTGCCAATGGCGACTCGCAACCCGGCTGGCGACGACGGTGTCCAGCTCAGCGCGTACTCGGTCATCGCCGCCACGGCAGCTTCGACGGTCTGCACGGTGTCGAGCACGGCCAGATCGCCGCCCGACATCGAGAGCACCGGGATGCCGTCATTCGAGGCCGCTTCGACACCAGCGCCATCAGCGCGGCCCGAACGTTCGATCAATTGCGGGACGCCGACAATGAACGTCGTGCCGAGCGCACCGCCTCGCTTCTCGGCAATCATCGCTGCTGACTCGACGTCAGCGCCGTCGGCGATCGCGTCGGCAGCAGCCCACGCGCAGCACGAGATCCCGAAGCTTGCGGTGCCCGAGTCGACCATCCGAACGGGAACGTCGACCATCTGGGCGGCAAGCCTCGCCGAGTTCAGCGTCCCGCTCATGGCCTCGGTGATGTGCACCGACAGGATTTCGGTACAACCTCGCTCGATCAGCCGCTGATACGCCTCGACGAACTGGCCGGGTGATGGCTGGCTCGTCGCGACCGCTGGCGCCCTGGCGCCATCCCATGCGGCGTAGAACGCCTGAGCCGTGAGGTCGACACCTTCGAGGTGTTCGACGCCGTCAACCGTGACGGTGAGCGGTACGACCTCGATGCCGTACCGTTCAGCGAGCGAGCCCGGCAGTTGGCTGTTGGAGTCGACGACGATACCGATCATGGGGCAGTCGTTGTCACCGGCAGGTGAGCCGACTCGGCCGGCTCGGGCGGTGGGCCTGCTGCGAGGAATCGTTGAACGATGATCGCGCTCGTCGTGGCAGCTGCGAGGGGAAGGAGCGCTGATGGCTTCGGGCCCCACAGGTTGCGCCAGCCCTTCGCCCACCAGATCAGGCCCCCGGCGACCCAGAACACACTCGAGGCGAGCGTCGCAGTGAAGGCACGCTGCTTCAACTTCGGGTTTGAGACAGCCATCGCGGCGACGGCAACGTCGATTGGGAAGTACGCCGGGAAGGTCGCAAGGCACTGTCCGACGCTGCACGCCACGCCCTTGCCCCCACCGGTGAAACCCGACCAGACCGGATAGCAGTGGCCGACCACTGAGGCCGTGCCAGCGAGGTGGGCTCCGGGCGGCCCCGCCACCAGGGCGCCGGCATAACACGCCAACGCCCCCTTGCCGATGTCTCCGGCCATGACCGCGACGCCCGCTCGGGCACCGAGCACCTGCATCGCGTTTGTCCCGCCCGGGTTTCCCGAACCTGCTTGACGCAAATTGATCGATCCGCCGGAAACCTGACGAGCAACGATATCCGCCGTCGGGAATGTGCCAATGAGGTACCCGACGCCAATGGCCATGGCGATTCGCTT
>JBLIKS010000346.1:0-3046 GCA_047635555.1 Candidatus Azotimanducaceae bacterium | reverse complement strand
CCGCTCTGGGCTGCCTGGCTCAGCTCTCCCCTGGTGTTTGCCGGTGCCGCCCAGCTCACGATGGTCACCATTGCGGGCACCGCATCGCTCTGGGCCATCATCTCGGCAGTCCTCGTCATCAACAGCCGCCACGTCATGTACAGCGCTGCGCTGGCTCCGATGTTCCGTGCCCAACCGAAGTGGTTCCGCTGGGTCGGCTCCTTCATGCTGATCGACCAGGTCTTCGCACTCGCGATGCTGCGATCTGACCGAGAACCCGACTCATTTCGCCGTTACTACGTCACGACGATGCTGCTGTTCGCGATGACCTGGAACGTTGCGGTCCCGCTCGGCATGGTGATCGGCCCGATCATCCCCGAACAATGGCGCCTCGACTTCGCGCCCGTGATCATGTTTGCCGGGTTGGCGCTCTTCGCGATCAAGCGTGTGCCTGCCGGTATCGCTGCGCTGGTCGGTGGGTTCGTGTCGCTGCTCGCAGCCGGGCTGTCCGACCGCCTCGGAATCCTCGTTGGAGCGGTCTGCGGTGTCGTGGCCGGAGCGATTGCCGAGCAACGGATCACGGCGCTGAAAGCTCGCGCTGAGGCGGATCTGTGAGTCATCGCGCTGCGCTCCTCGTACTCGTCGCTGCCACGCTCGGCACCTATGCCTTTCGGGCCGGGCTCATCCTGTTGCTCGCTGACCGCTCGCTTCCGGTTGCGGTCGAACGAGCGCTCCAGAACGTCGGCCCAGCCGTTCTGGCAGCCTTAACCGTCAACCTGGCAGTCGGCGGCGATGGCGGCACGAGCGTCGACATCGATGCGATCGAGCTGGCCTCACTCGCGATTGCAGCCATCGTCGGCTTACGAACCAAAAACCTCGTCGTCATGCTGCTGGCCGGCATGGCTGCACTCCTCGTTCTCACCGAGATCTTCTAACGGGGCGATGCTCGGTACCGACGCATTCAGGACGGAGCAATCCGATCTCAGCCGCGTGGTGGACGAGTTCGTTGCTCGCATGCATCGCCGTGTCGGCAACTGAGCTCTCCGACCAGAAGTCCCGCGTGTCGCCCAGTTCATCCCACCAATCGCGGCCAGCCACGAGGCTGAGATAGCTCGCCGATGCGTCGCTGCGAGTCGCTGAGAGTCGCTGTTGCCGCTGGCGCGTTCATGAATGCCCCTCTACCGAACAAACATACGATTGTTCTTGATCTGTTTCTCGAACATGTGTACTTTAGAAACATGTCATCGGTAGCCGGGATCGAGCGTGAGTTCAACGACATTGTTGGCGTGCTCAACGCCCAACACGCTGCCCTTGTCGATCGGGTCATTCTCTTGTTAGCTGACGACCGCTTGTGGGCCGGTGAGGCGATGACGTCGATGACGTCGATGTCGGCGTGGGTTGCTTGGCGGGCCGGCGTTGCACCCGCAATGGCCCAGTCGATCGTGGCGATAGCCGAACGGGCCGATCAGCTCCCCGCCTCAATCGAGGCGTTCCGGCGCGGCGAGCTGTCGCTTGATCAGATGACGACAATTGCGCGGAATGCACCGGGGTGGGCTGATGAGCAGTCGCGTGACTACGCGATCGAGATGACAGTTACACAGCTCCGTTACGTGCTGCAGAAGTACCCGTTCCCGAAGCTTGACGACGAGGGCCGCGAACGGCTCGATCACGCCGAACCGAGCGCCAGGGTGTAGCCCGACGATGTCGCCCCGGACGAAACAAACTCCGAGACACACGCAGTTTCCAATGCCGATGCAGTGGATTCGTCTGAGGCGGGAGTGCCGTTGGTTGAAGAGTTCCTGTCGATGTGGCAGGACGAGAACGGCACGTTCCGTCTCACTGGTCGCTTCGACGCGGACGCTGGGATGGTTGTGAAAGCGGCGCTCGACGAAACCCGCGACCGCATCTTCCAGCGTGGCGAGTTCGGTGCCGGTCTCGCTGAAGCACTCCATGAGATGGCCCAAACGTCGCTCGAATCGGTCCCTGACCCGGCTCGGCGCGCCCGGTTCCGGGTCAACCTGTTCATCAACACCGGCCACGCCGACCGGGGCATGACCGACGCGACCGGCTGGAACGTCCCCGACGCAATCCGCCGCTTTGTCACCTGCGACGGCACCGTCACACCCGTATTCGTCTCGAACGGTCTGCCGGTGTCAGTTGGTCGCGCCCAGTATGTGGTGCCGGCCCGCACCCGCACCGTGATTGAGCATCGCGACCACGGCGCATGTCGGGTTCCGGGCTGCGACGCGACACTCGGGCTCGAAGTACATCATCTGATTCATTGGGAACACGGCGGCCGCACCGATTCAGCCAATCTTGTCCTCGTGTGCGGCAAACATCATCGGATGCACCACCGAGGCCGACTCGACATCACCGGTGACGCCGACCAACCCGACGGCCTCGAATTCCGCAACACCCATGGCCAGATCCTCACCCCATCAGGTGCAACACCGAATCTGCCGACCGGGCCACCGCCCACACCCACGGCAACGTATTCACATCCTGATGGTGGGCGGATGGACACCGGGCAGATCTACTTCAACCCACCCCGCACCTACTACGACCTGCGCGAACGCATGCGAACCGACAGCGAATACCTCGCACGCCTGCAACCACCCGGCCTGCACTGACCAGAGCTCAGCTCAAGCACGAGCACGAGCACGAGCAGCAGCGTGCGTCAGAAGGTTCGGCCTTCGTGGCCCGTCCGCCTTCACGCAAGACGCCCGCCCTTACACGAGCGTGAACGTGACGCCGCCGATGTCGTGCGATTCGCCGACTCGGTCGCGGTCACTCGCCACCAGGTCGACACCATCGAGGCCTTCGCCACGCTCGCCTGCTGCAACAAACCGCACCGCCGTCCGCAGCCCGAGTTCCTGCCAACGTGCCGACATCGCACTGGCGTCGGCAGCGCCCACCGTGACCCCCGCAATCGATGCCACCACGGAGTCATCTTGGTTCGGCTGCCACGTCGGGCCAGCCCAAGTCCAACTGCCCTGCGGGATCGGCTGATCGAGCGAAGCAATCACCCCACCGACATCACGAGGGTGCAGGTGGCGGCCTCGAATTG
>JBLIKS010000345.1:0-3055 GCA_047635555.1 Candidatus Azotimanducaceae bacterium | reverse complement strand
TATCCGAGTACCAGAGCGGTCGGCGGCCTACCGTGGGCCAATGGCGGTCAGTCGGACACGGCGTGCTCGTGCGCAACGCAAACGCAAACGACGGATGGATCGCGTCGAGCACGACCTGACCGCCGAGCAGTGGACAGCGCTTAAAGACGAATGGGGCGGTTGTGCCTACTGCGGCGCTGTCGACCAGCCGTTGCAGAAGGACTGCGTCCAGGCACTGTCGCGCGGCGGCCGCTACACGCTCGCCAACATTGCGCCCGCTTGCCGGTCGTGCAACGCGAGTAAGTCGAACGACGAAGTGACCGGCTGGATGCGTCGCAAAAAGCTCGACGAACGCACCTTTCTCGTCCGCCACTACGCAATCGGCAAGCTGCTGATCGAGAGGTTCCCGGAGGAGCCAACCGTCGACACCCCGGCCGAACCCGACACGATCAACGACTGATGGCGACCGCCAACGTCACCCCATAACCAGCACCCCGCCGCCACCCCATAACCAGCACCCCGCCGCCACCCCACCAGCGCCCCACCAGCACTACGCTCGGCGGCGCATGGAACTTGGGGCCAACAGCACGGCACGCGAACTGCTGCAGGACAAGAACGTCAGGCGCTACCTGCTCTCGATCGCCAGCGCAGCCATCGGCCAGAACCTGCTCCTGACGGTTCTGTTCAAACAGGTTTTCGACATTTCGGGCAACGTGCTCGACATCGGGTTGATCGGCCTCGCCCAGTTCTTGCCGGCGCTCCTGCTTGTCCTCGTCAGCGGATACATCGCTGACCGGTTCGACCGCCGCCGCATCTCAGCAATCGGCTTGTTCGGCCGTGGTGCTGCGACGCTCGCTCTCGTCGTCTTCAGCATCAGTGGATCAGCCGCAGTGTGGAAACTGTTCGCAATCGCCGCAGTGCTCGGTACCGCTGACGCAATCCTTGTGCCGGCACGTCGCTCGATCGCCCCATTCATCACGCCCATCGCAGCATTTCCCAAGGTGATGCCCCTCTGGATGGGCACATTCACCGCCGCAACGATCGTCGGCCCGATCATGGGCGGCTTTCTCTACAGCCTCAGCGCCTCGTGGGCATATGGCATTGCCGCCTCGCTGCAGTTCGCTGCGATCCTTCCGCTGATCAAGCTGCACTACAACCGCGAGCCGGAGCGCAACCTTGATCGGCCGACTTGGTCAAGCGCCGTCGAAGGTCTCACCTTCGTCCGCCGCACACCGATCGTTCTCAGCGTCATCTCGCTTGATCTGTTCGCGGTGTTGTTCGGCGGCGCTGTTGCACTGATCCCGGCAGTGGCGAGCGAACGGCTCGGTGTCGGCGACATTGCCTACGGCTGGTTGCGCGCTGCACCAGGCATCGGCGCAGCCGGTATGGCGATCGTGCTGACGTTTCGGCCGGTGGTGCGCCGGGTCGGGCCGACGTTGCTCTGGGTCGTCGGCATCTTCGGTGCTGGCACCATCGTCTTCGGCCTGACCCGCAACTACGCGGTCGCCTTCATTGCGCTCATCGTGATCACCGCCGCCGACATGGTCTCGATGAACATCCGCGGCGCAATTGTCCCGCTGGTCACTCCCGACCACCAGCTCGGCCGCGTCAACGCAGTCGAGGGTGTGTTCATCGGCGCTTCAAACGAACTTGGAGCCTTCGAAAGCGGCGTGGCAGCGCGAGCACTCGGTCTTCCCTGGGCAATTGCCGGCGGCGGGCTGATCACCGTGGCGATTGCAGCGTCCTTCGCATTGATCTTCCCGTCGCTCCGCAAGATCGACACGTACCAAGAGCTCACGCCGACCGAACCGTCGCCAGCCACGATCTGACTCAGACCGGGCGAGTGACGACCGACGAGAAGCACATTTCATCATCAGTGCCATCGGCCCACAGGACATAGGCAGGTTCGAGGAGCGGGTCACGCAGCGCCCGGTCCCAGGTGCACTCGATCCGGATGGTGTCGCCCCTGTCGATGACGATGCTGTCGGTCGGCTCATAGATCAGCTGCCAATCGAAGTCCCACACCGGGATATCGAGCAGCACCAGCTCTTCGGGCGTATCCGGGTTGAGCGTCATCTTGAAGCTTGCGCCGATCTCGTGCTCGTGCCCGAACACCGAAATGATCACTCCCGGGTTGGCGACTGGCCACGTGCAGGTTGACTTCGCTACACCGTCGACGAAACCGTCGGGCGCGTCGAGTGGGTTGCCGCAGCCGCCGATCAGCGCGTCGGCGAGCACACCTTCCTGGCCGTAGGCATCGATGGCCTTCTGACGGGCCGCAGCACGGTCACAGAGTGGGCCTTCTTCGCCTTCACCGCACGGGATCTCAGCCGGCGCCAAGTACGTGAAGAGGTCGATCGGATCAACATCGGCGCCTGTCGCGAAATTGACCGCAAAGGTCGATTGGTCGGCATCGGCCTCAGCGCCGAAGTGGTAGTGCGTCTGCAGAACGAAGAAATCGCCCGCTTCCATCTCGAGGCCGGTGCCATCGGGGAAGGCGGTGGGATCGGTGCCGGGCGCCCAGGTAAAGATCAGATCTGCGCCATTGCCGGGGCTGAACCCGAAGCAGGTCCAGCCACCCTGGCCGTCGGCGCCATTACGTTCCTCGACGGCAGCTCGCTCTGATGCTGGAACAACGAAGCCAACGGCATGGTGGACAACCTGCGTCTGCTGCGGGCTGAACTCCATGTCCGACACAAACGTCGATTCGGTCAACTCGGGGTCATAGACAAAGCAGCGGTACTCGTCGGGTTGACCGAACTCGCCGTCGTAGCTGCCGTCAGCCTCCATAACGAGGTCGGGGTCATTGAGCCCGACAACACCGTTGACCGGGATCATCTCGGTGCTTGGATCGACATCAAGTGGGGCACCGTCATCGTCCCAACGAAGGATCGTCGCGATCTCTTCGTTGGTCAGGCTCCAGTCATGGTCAAACGGGACGCTTTCATCGCTCGCGGGCCACGGCGGCATGAAGCGCGTCTCGGTGACGATGGCGATAGCAAAGGCAGCGCGCGATACATCGTCAGCCGTGTCGAAGCGGACGTGCTGCGTGCCCGGCCCATCGCCCGTGTGGCAG
>JBLIKS010000344.1:0-3057 GCA_047635555.1 Candidatus Azotimanducaceae bacterium | reverse complement strand
GGTCCGGTCCACTCCGCGGCATCAGCAGCGTTAACGAATACTCGAACCGACAAGCTGCCGAAGCTCTTGCCCGCGAAGTGCACAACTCGTGAGCCGAGAATCGCACCTGTTGGCGTCTGGGTTGGCGTCTACTGCAGTGCATTACTCAGCCACATTAAAAGCCATCGCGCTTCTACCAGGGATTATATGAGAGCCGGGTGTGAGGATCGAACTCACCACCTCATGATTACAAATCAAGTGCTCTACCAACTGAGCTAACCCGGCGTGGGGCATGACGATAGCGACGTCACTCGGTTTTCGAACTGCGTCGACGCATCCCGACGAATGCAACGAGCCGTCTGCTCAGCAACGGGGTTAGCCGGGGATGCTGGCCGACGTATCGGCCCACTGCTCGAGCAGGAAGGTCGACACGATGCGGAAGCTGACGCCGCCGCGCGGCTGGTCGTCCCTCCGAGTCGACGAGCCGGTGCAGCCCACAAGCGTGAACGTCGACCCGCTGACACGGCGAGACGCCGTCAAGATGTCGACCGGTTGCCTCGATGTCAGCTCCTCACGCACGAAGCGGTACGTGTACAACCGCTCGTCAGGAGTTCCGACGTACATCCGGTCGCCGCTCACCAACCAGTGCTGGTTGCGATAAGGGCCGTTGCCCCTCGGAGTGGGCAACGTGCGGTGACCGAAGGCGACAATCGATGCACCCGACTCGCCGACCCTGCCGGTGTCGGTCCAGTGCCACGACTCTCCGATATCGACAACGGGGTCGCCGCTAAGCACGTTCGACATTACGAGGTTGACCAGGCCCATCCGTGGCACGTTCAACACCCAGTTGAACGGAGCGCCCGGCGGATCCGGATCGATCGGTTGGCCCTGCGTCGCGGTTTGCGGTGAACCGACATACCAACCAGCGACATCGCAGACAAGGTGCGCGCCGTTGAGCGAATAACACTCGACGCCCCGTGTGCTCATCGGCGTGACCACATGGTTCGCGACGGTCTGACCGACGCGGCTGATGTTCAGGTTGGACACCTCGCGACGGACAGTCTGCGCACCGAGCACAGTGACGTAGCCAATATTCATGCTGTTGACCGACGTCAGGTTCATCGCCAGCCCCATTGCTCCACCAGAGGACGGAAACCCGCTGGCACTGTTCGGCAATGTGAAACCGCGCGACCAACCCGGCCACAAACGCCGCTTCCCGCCAGCCTTGGCGATGTCAGAATTGCGGCGAGTGTCGAGCAAGCGAATCGGCTTCACCGGAACGAACAGGCCCGACTCCGAATCAGAATCATTGTCGCCGGTGATGTATCCCGACACGTCGATGTAGACATCGCCACCGCCGATCATAAACACGTCGATCGCAGCTCGACCACCCGACAGGCCGGTCTCAATGACAGCGCCCGCACCACGTGTCTCGCCAACGGCGAAGTTGACCGTGGTGACGGTCGGGACCCTGGCGAGGCCGGTCGGAAGTGTCGTCAGAAAGCCCGCAGCGCGCGAACGCGCGACCGTGACGTTCGCAACGACGGCCTTCGCATTCGGAGGAACCTGCTCCAACACGAAGGTCGTGCGTTTGTTATGGCCAACGAAGAACGGCCCAACGACACGGACAGATTTGTCGAGCAGTTTGAGGCGCCCGCCACGACGCTTCAACGAAGTCTCCACGTACACGCCGGAGATGTCGACGATGACGTCGTACGGGTTCAAGCCCAGAACGTCGATCTTGCCGCCGGCACTCAGCTTGACCGTGGCAAGGTTCGCGACAACCGCGTCGTCAGGCTCAATCAGGACGTTCGCCACTACCGAGTCGTCACCTGCCGGGGTTGCCCGGACAAAGCCGGGCTGGCCGTTGTTGATCGCCACGATCGAGACGACTGCCGCGATTGCCTTCTGACCCGGTTTCAACGTGATCTTTTTACGAACATCAATCCGAATGACCCGATCGGAAATGCGCTCAAAATCCTTGTACTCGTTCGAGTACGGAGCGAACCGACGAGTGTCGGCGAGGCGAACCTGCGCGAGCGGCTCGTAGTAGCTCGCTCCATTTGGAACCGCTGCATCGGCACTCGACGCAACTGCGGTGGCTGCAGTAGCGCCCGCCAAACCAGCGATAAAGGCGCGCCGTCCCAATGAGCCGCGGCCTGTGTGAGCGGGCCCGTCAACCTTCCCAGCACCACTCGGCTGCCCGGCCTCACGCCAAATCTGCGTCCGATCGAACACAGCAGCTAACTCACGACCCGACGGCCACGAGTAATCTCATACGTCGAAAGTGCTGCGGCAGCCGAAACATTGAGTGAACCTATGCGCCCCATCATCGGAATAGACACGATCGTGTCGCACCGTTGCCGGACGAGCTTTGACAGGCCGCCACCCTCGGCCCCGAGTACGAGGCAGATCGGTTCGTTCGCCAACGCCGCCAGCTCGAAGAGATCCCGATCGGCACTGTCGTCGAGACCGACGATCCAAATGCCGTGATCTTTCATGTTTGCAAGCGTCGCGGGAAGGCCAGGGATGAGTGCGATTGGAACGTGCTCGATCGCACCGGCCGACGCCTTCGCCACCGTCGGAGTGACGTGCACGGCGCGATGCTTCGGGAGCAACACGCCGGTGACGCCGGCACCATCACAGTTACGGATGATCGCACCGAGGTTGCCAGGATCGGTCACGCCATCGACGGCGACAAGGAATGGCTTGACCCCATTTTTCGTGCGGAGCAGTCCGCCGAGATCAGCCTCTTCGAGTTCGGCGGCCGTGGCCAGCACGCCCTGCGGCGATTCGCTGCGGGCGTCGCGGTCGAGCTTGGCGCGTGCAATGTAGGTAACCATCACTCGTTGGGCGCGGGCGATCTCAACAATGTCAGCAACGCCAGCATCACCTTCGAGGTCGGCGCTGATAAAGATGTCATAGATCTTGCGCTTCTCTGCCATGAGCAGTTCGCGGACGGCCTGGCGCCCTTCGATCTGCTTGCCACCGAGCCCACGGCCAGAGGTGCGCGGATCGGCCTCACGACCACCGCCCTGCGGGCCGCCGGTTCGGCGCGGCGGAGGACCGCTGCGCTGA
>JBLIKS010000343.1:0-3094 GCA_047635555.1 Candidatus Azotimanducaceae bacterium | reverse complement strand
GGTTTGGCGGAAAAGCTCCTCGGAAGCCGCGTCGAGTGCGCTCGTCGGCTCATCGAGCACCAGAAGCTGCGGTGAGCCAGCCAAGGCACGAGCAATCGCCAGTCGTTGGCGCTGTCCACCCGAGAGCCCGGTGCTGCGCGGGCCAAGCACCGTCTCGTACCCGTTCGGGAGTGCCTCAATCGCCTCATGGATATGGGCCTGCTGCGCGGCGAGCCTGACAGCGTCGTCGTCGACTCCCTCGCGGAAGAATCGAATGTTCTCCGCAATAGTGTGTTCTGACAGCCGGGGGTCCTGCGGTACGAACGAAACGATTCGTGTCCAGTCGGCGCGCCGGATGTCCGACAGGGGCCGCCCATCGACGAGGACCTGGCCCAACGTCGGTGTCCGCATACCAAGGATCAGCTCGGCGATGGTCGTTTTCCCGGACCCTGATGGGCCGATGAGGCCGATTGCCTCGCCAGCTTCGAGTACGAGGTTGATGCTGTGCAGCGCCGTGCGTTCGGAGGTGTATGCGTACTCAACGTCGCGGAACTCCAAAGCTGCGAAGCCGTCGATTGCCACTGTTCCGTCAGGCGATGCAGCCCCTTCGAGCGAGTCGATTTGACGTTTGAGTTCACCGATAGAGGCGGCTTCTTCCGCACCGTTCTGCACGACGTTGTACGCAAGTTGTGCGTACGCAAGTGCCCGGATGATCAAAAAGACGGCAGCCGTGATCGCGCTGGCTCGCAAGTCGACCATCACGTTCAGGATGCCAACGATTCCAATAACCGCCAGGAGCGCAAGGTCTTTAAACAGGTACGACGCCAACATGTTGCTGGTTCTGGTCCTGACGGTGCTCTCCGACGTTTGTCGCGTCATTTCATGCAACGCAGTGGCGCGGGCGGCGCCAACGCCGAACGTGCGAATTTCGCGTGCGAGCGTGGTGGTCGATGCGATCTCCTCTGCGAACTGAGAGGTGCGCCCGACCGCTTCATGGGAACGTCGCCGAGTGGCTCGTGTGAGCGGCTGGAGGAACAGAACGACCGGAATAATGACCAGGATTGTGACGATGCTGACGAGCGGTGAGACGACGATCGCGCAGGCGCCGAGGGCAATCAGAATCGTGAGCGAGGCGCCTCCCGTCGCGAGGAACGTTGCGGCGCTCGAGGCCCGGTGCGACAGTGATGTCGCCGCCTCCTGGAGCGTTCCCTCACGGCGACCGGATTGATGTTCCCAGTCCGCCTCAATAAACGAATCGATCAGTCGAAGTCGCGCATTTGTGAGCACGGTCAACGAGAGCCGGGCGGCTCCACGCGCAAGGTAGACGTGAGCGATCATCGTCAGGGTCAGACACGCCGCGGCTGCGAGTAGCAGCGAGGTCGTGTCGGAGCCGATCGAGAAGCCAAGCAGCGTGAACTCGTCGATGTCGTCCGTGGTAATCGCGAGGGCCCCTCGAATGAACAAGGTCAGAGCGGAGGCCTCGAGCACACCAGCGACTAGGGCCACGAGGGTGATTGGAAGCATTGCGCGGCGAGCGTTGCCATGAAGCACGCTGAGGAACTTGACGCCGGACGTGAAGCCAGGGGTGTCAAGATCCCTGGCATTCGCTCGACCCACTATCAACAGCGTACTCCATGAGATCTCCCCGGTAGTTTGCCGCTGTGGATGCTGACGATTGTCTCCGTGTAGGGATCACGGTTGGACCACGCGGCCACGGGGGTATCGCGACCTATTCCCGCGAGTTGATTCAGGCGCTTGCCCGACGATCCGACATCGACCTTGTTCTCGTGGGTGATCGGGAATGCCTCGATGAGACTCGATCGCTCATTGGTGGGGATGGGTCGGCTGACGTCGATGTCGCCGGGCAGCGGGTGGTCTCCCAGTTCAAGGTAGCGATGCTCAATGGCTCGTTAAGTAAACGCGACCTCGATGTCATGCACGTGACCCAACTCGTTGCGCCGCTCCGTTGGAGCGGCCCAGTGGCGATGACCTTCCACGACGACTATCCGCTCACGCGGCGAGCGGACTACGACACAGCGAAGCGTTGGTTGCTCCCGCCGATTTTCCGCAGGTCGATCCGACGCGCCGAGGCGATCGTCACACTCGACCGGAACATGGCCGATAAGGCGCGCACGCTTGTTCCGCCTGAGATCCCGATCACCGACGCGGGAGCAGCTGTGTCGACTAGCCTCACCACCGTGACCGCTGTTCGCCCGGCGAATGCCACGGATGTCGGCCGTTTCGCGATCGTCGTGGGTGATGCCGGCCCTCGAAAGCGTGTCGATCGACTGCTCTCGCACTGGCGGAGCGTCACTGAGCAATGCGGCGTCCATCTCGTCATTGTCGGTGGCCGATCGGCAGACTCAAGATTGCTCGCCATGATCGCGGACACTCCGTTGGTCACACTGCTCTGTGACGTCGATGACGCAGGACTGGCATGGCTCTACCGAAACACAGTTCTTGTTCTCGATCCTTCGGACGATGAGGGGTTTGGGTTTCCTCGTGTCGAGGCAGAACACTTTTCGGCGCCCTATCTTGCTCTTCGCAACGCGAATTCATCACTCGACTGGGCCGCTGTAGTCGTGCACGCGTGCGAACGCCCGCCGATCGTCGATGGGCGAACGGGTGAAATGTCATGGGACGATGTCGCACGGCGTACCGTCGGGGTCTATCGCGACGCGATTGAACGACATGGGTAACGACAATGAAGACCACGGATCAGTGACGGAACAGACAGCGCGAGAGAGCGCCATCGATCCCGACGAAGTCGTCTCCTCCCGACCGGAATCCGGCGCGGCGAACAGCACGAGCGGATCCTGGTATAACGACCCGGATCAACTACTGGTCTACGCATGCGCACTGCTGATCGGGTCGGCCGCGTTCTCGGCGTACGACGCAGTCAGCCTCGTTGCTGGAGGGACCGGAGTTGCGCTGGTCGCGCCAGCGGCGCTTGTTGCTCGACACCACCCCATTGTCAAGGCATGCGCGGCGCTTGGTGTGGTTTGGGTGGTCTACGGATTCGCCGTCGGTGCGATGCCGGCGCTCAACGACCGCACCGCGGTTTCCGACTGGGTGTCGACGGAAGGTCGTTCGCTCGTCGTTATCGGACTCGCTG
>JBLIKS010000342.1:0-3105 GCA_047635555.1 Candidatus Azotimanducaceae bacterium | reverse complement strand
TCGGCCGCTTTCACCCACGCTCACCTGCTCGCCTGGGCCAACAGGTTGAGGTCGCAGTTTCGGCCGGGAACGTCCACTTTTTCGACGCAACGACACGGTTGGCCATCCGCAACTAACTGAGGTCTGGGAAACGAAGAAGGCGTGAGGTGGCGGTCGGTCATTTGCGGCGGGTGAGCGCGTGGTCAGTGCGTGAATCGGGGCTTCAACGGAGCGTGGTCGATGTTCGGGAGCACGTGCTCGGCGAACAGGTCGCACTCGGCGGCATGGGTGTAGCCCGAGAGGATGAAGGCGCCGATGCCGACCTCTTGGTAGGCGCGGAGTTTCGCGGCCACCTGGTCGGGATTGCCGACGATCGCTGCACCTGCACCGCTGCGAGCCCGACCGACGCCGGTCCAGAGGTTCTCTTCAACGAAGCCGTCATCGGCAGCAGTGTCACGGAGTGCGGCCTGACGGGCAACACCGAATGAGGCGGCATCGAGCGACTTTTTGCGGATTGCGTCGCCGGAGTCGGCGTCGAGCTTGGAGACCAGTTGCTCGGCGGCTGCCCGCGCCTCGGCTTCGGTTTCACGGACGATCACGTGGGCGCGCAGCCCGTAGATCAGCTCACGCTCGTAGGTGTCAGCTGCCAGCGTGGTCATTTCTTGGACCGTGTCGCCAACGGAGGCGACGGTGTCGGGCCAGGTGAGGAACACATCGGCTTCGGCTGCGGCGACGTCTTTGGCGGCGGGGGAAAAACCGCCGAAGTAGAACGGTGCGCAAGTGCTCGCGGGGCCGATCAAGCGGGGCGGATCAAGCTGGAGATCGACGAAGTCGCCGTGAAAGTCGATCGACTCCCCGTTCAACAGCTGCCGGAGAACTTGCATCCACTCACGGGTGCGCTGGTAGCGAGGAGCCGATTCGAGCGCCTCGCCGGGGATGTCGGAGCTGATGATGTTGATTGTCAACCGGCCGGCTGCCATCTGATCGATGGTGGCCAGCTGGCGTGCCAGCTGGGGCAAATGCATTTCGCCGATGCGCACCGCGAGCAGCAGGTTGATCTGCTCGGTCTGGGTGGCGATTCCGGCAGCAAACGATGTCGAATCGATGCCGAGCGTGTAACCGGACGGGAGGAGCACGTTGTCGAAGCCGTTGCGGTCGGCGGTTTGCACGATGTTGCTGCAGTGTGCCCACGAGCTGGCGAGCGTCGGGTCGGGCTGGCCGAGGAACTCGTAGTCGTCGTCACACAGGGCGCCGAACCAGGAGATCTCCGGGATGTTCGGGTTGCTGACGGAACTCATGGCAGTGGTGCTCCTTCAGAGGCTTGGACAATCGCGTAGACGTCGGATCGTTCGAGCTGCACTTCCAGTGCCTTGGTCGATGCGGCGATGCGATCGACGTTCTGTGAACCGACGATGGCGATCGGCTTCGACGGGTGAGCGAGAACGAACGCCATGGCGATGTGGCCGCGATCCACGGATTCGCGTTCGGCGAGCTGGTCGAGCACGGCGAGGAGCTTGGGGCTGATGCCATCGCCGGTTGCTAATGAGCCGCCAGCGAGTGGGCTCCAGGCCAGCGGTGTGATCCCGAGCTGCATGCACTGATCGAGTGTGCCGTCGCGCATTGGGTCGAGGCGGCTGGCAGAGAACTCGGGCTGGTTTGTCACGATCGGGAAGCCGAGGTGTGCTTGCAGCGCGGCGACTTGGGCAGGAGTGTGATTGGAGATGCCAACTTCGCGGATCTTGCCGGCGTCGCGCAGTTCGGTGAGGATGGCTGCTACATCGGCCGGGTGGGCATACATATCGGGCCGGTGGATCTGGTACAAGTCGATCACATCGACACCCATCCGACTGAGCGACGCCTCGCAGGCGCTGCGCAGGTACGACGGTGACGAGTTGTAGGGGAGCGGCGGCATGATCCCGCCCTTGCTTGCGAGCACCATGCGGTCGCGCAGCGCGGGTGCGGCGGCAAGAACCTTGCCGAGGATCTCTTCGACCTGGCCGAACCCCGTGCCACCCCAATCGAAGCCGTACACGTCGGCGTTGTCGATCAGGTTCATCCCGGCGTCAAGTGCCGCTTCAAGCACGCCCTGAGCGGCTGCAACGTCGGTGTTCGTGTACCGCCACAGTCCGAACGACAGCGGCCCAACAGTGGGCAGCGATCCGAGCGATCGCGGGGAAACATCAACAAGAGAAGTCACATTTCCAACTTACCGATGCAACGCCGACACTGCCAGCAGCGCACCGAACGACCAATCTGGATGGTCGCTGCTTGAACGAGCTGGCCAAAATTCCGCGGATGAAGTAGCGCTGGAGTGCAAAGAAGATGACCAGCTGGAAGAAGGTTTGTACAGAGCCGGCCGCAGAGAGGAGTAGTCCGTTTTGGCCGAACGCCCCAGCAAGGTTGGCAATGATGATTGCGGTCGGCCGTGCGTCCGGGTTGGTTCCGGCGAAGGTGTTGGCTGTCAGATAATCGTTCCACGTCCAAAGAAATTGGAAGATCGCGAAGGCGGCAAGGGCAAGCAGGTCGTTCCGTTTCTTGATCGCAGTGACCATCACGACCATCACGACCAGTACCAGTACCACTTCAGTACCGGTACTGAAGTGGCCACGGCCCACCCCGATTGCGTTGAGGACGCCGGTCTGCTCTGTGGATGAGTCGCGGGCGACGATGACCCACCAGATGTTGTCGACAATCGTGCCGCGACTTGTCGTGAAGATGGCGAATGACAGAAAGGCACAGGGCACCTGTCAGTGGCGCATCGAAGGAGGCGTCAGAGCAGTTGGGGCCCCGTGGTTGAGCGTTGAATGAGCTCGATCGGGGCGACAACGCGCTGCGTCACTACGTCGGCGACCGCACCGGTGTCGGAGTTGGAGCGGGACGCGGCCTGCATCGAGTTCAGGAGCAAGCGTGCAGCAGCGGCACCGTGATCAGCGACGTTCTGGTGGATGGTGGTGAGACCAAGCACGCGAGAGAACTCGTGGTCATCGACGCCAACGATTGACACGTCGCGCCCAGGGACGAGCCCGCGGTTGTTCATTTCCATGATGGCCCCGAAAGCCATCTCGTCGGACATCGCGAACACTGCGCTCGGTGGATCCGGATGATCGAGTAACGAACTCATTGCCT
>JBLIKS010000341.1:0-3129 GCA_047635555.1 Candidatus Azotimanducaceae bacterium | reverse complement strand
ACGTCATTGCCGCAGTTGATCCCGGTGGTGTGTTGAACTCTTGAGTTCGGCTCATGATGTCGTGCAGTCCCAAACAGTTGTGTGCAACGCCCGAGCGCCACCCGGTGCTCGGGCGTTGCCGCGTCAGACGTTCGGCGCCGTAGATTCCCAGCGTGCAGAGTCGAGTCGCTTCGACGCGGTTTTTGATCGTGTCGATTATTGAAAACAGCAGCCCATGGCAGCGGCGATTGGTTGGCAGTCTGATTGCCATTGTCGTGGCGTTCGTTCTGGTCCGCCAAGCCGCCGGCGTCGTGCTGGATCGCTGGTGGTTTGACTCGGTCACGACAGCGCCCGTCTGGCGGACCCGGTTCGTGGCCCAAACCGAGCTTGCCGTCGGCACCGGGCTCCTCACCGCGGCGATCCTTGGAACGAGCGTGTGGTTCGTGCTGCGGGTCGGGCGATATGGCGTTGCGCCACAACCACGCTTTATCGAGCGCTATCACGAACGGATGGGCCCCGGCCACAAATGGCTGCTGGTCGGCGGCACGACGTACTTTGCGTACCACATTGGTCTCGCAGCCAGCCAGCAGTGGCAACTGTGGCTGCTCTTCCAACATGGAAGCGACATTGGACAGTCGGCTCCGGTCGCTGGCGGCGACATCGGGTTCCACCTGTTCCGACTCCCATTTCTCGCCGCAACGAGTTCGTATCTCCGCCAACTCTTGCTCTTCACCATCGTGGTCTCGGCCTTGGCCCATCTCGCATCTGGCGCTCTGCAGTTCGCTCGGCGCGGCCACCGATCGTCGCCGTACGCGATCGCGCACCTCGCCGCGTTGTCCGCAGCGCTTGCTGCATTGCAGGCCGTCCACTATGTGGTTGTGGCGCGACCCTCGATCGCAACGAATCGCGTCGGCACGTTCGACGGGCCGGGGTACACCGAGCGGTATCTGACCAAGCCGGGATTGCTGCTTGTTGCGCTGTTCGCAGTCGCCGTTGGATTCGCTGCGGTGTGGCTTGCCCGGACAATGCAGTGGCGTCCGTTCCTCATCACCCTCGGCGCCGCGACGTTTGTCCATCTCGCCGTGCTCGTTGTGTTGCCGTTGGCGACCGAACGATTCGTTGTCGCACCGGCAGAGGCCGAACGTCAACTCTGGTCAATCGAGGACAATCTCGATGCAACGCGCGCTGCGTACGGCCTCGATGAAGTCGACATCGAGCCGCTCGTATTGACATCATCCGACGACTTGAGCAGCGCGGTGAACGGCGCGGAGGCGATGCGCGTTCCGCTGTTCGATCTTGCGATGATGGCTCCGGCACTCCAGGTGTTGGCGGGCACGACCGCGACACGCATTGTCGACGTCGACATCGACCGGTACGACATCGATGGCACCGTCCGTCCGGTGTTCCTCGCCGCCCGCTCGGCAAGCCGGGCCGATCTGCCCGAAGCGGGATGGGTGCAAGAACACCTGGTGTACACCCACGGCGACGGAGTGGTTGCGGTTCCGGCCGACGTCACCGACGACGACGGGCGACCCGACGTCAGCGCGTTGGCCGGCAAGTTCGGCGTCGATCATGATCCGATCTATTTCGGTGCAGATCTCGACGGCTGGTACGCCATTGTCGGGACGCAACGCACACAATTGGGCGACGCCGAGTTCGACGGCGACGGCATCGACCTCGGCGGTTTCGGCAGCCGGCTGGTGTTGAGTCTCGCCGTCGGCGAGTCGCAGCCGGTGCTCAGTAGCGAGCTCACGGCCGACTCCGAGCTGCTCTACCGCCGTTCGATCAGTGAGCGTGTTGGTGCGCTGGCGCCGTTCTTGGCACTCGATGGCGATCCGTATCCAGTTATCACCGATGGCCGCATCACCTGGGTGATCGACGGTTACACCACGGCAGCGACCTACCCGTCGGCGCAGTTCGTGACCATTGCGGGGGTGCCGGCCAAGAGCGACCTCGCCGGCCGTGAGGTCAACTATCTCCATGCTGCGGTCAAGGCAACCGTCGACGCAGAGACCGGCGAAACTCACCTGTATCGCATGGACGACGGCGACGATCCGGTGCTCGACGTGTGGGCCGGGATCTATCCCGAGTTGCTTGAGCCGCTCGACCAGTTCCCCGATGCGCTCCGCTCGCTCGTGCGCTATCCCGATGATCTCTGGGCCGTGCAGTCGAGCCTGCTCGGCAGGTATCACGTTGATTCGGCCGAGCAATTGTTCAATGGCACCGGCCGTTGGGCAGTGAGCGCTGCGGCCGCGACAACGGTCGGCGAACCGACCACGACGCCGGCGCCACCTGTCGATCAATTCACTGTGCTTGCAGGCAACTCTGATGGGTTTGCGTCGGTGCGTCCGCTCGGCCCAGGGTCGGCGTCGAACCCGACCTCGACGCGCGACGAACTTGCTGCGCTCGCTGTGGCGGACCACGACCTTGGCGGTGGCATCCATCTCCGTGTTGCTGCAGTGGGCCCAGATTCGTTGCCGTTGCTGAGCCCACAGGTCGCCCAGAGCGCCATCGATGCCGACCCCGAAATCGCTCGGGCGATCACGTTGCTAAATGCGAACGGATCCAAGGTCCAATTTGGTCCAATGACGCCGGTGCTCGCCGGTGATCGCCTCGTCTGGGTGCGGGCAATCATCGTGACTGGCACGGGCTCGTCTTCGGCCCCGCGCCTGTTTGGTGTCGCCGCGGTAGCCAATGGTGCCGTGGCCGTGCAAGACACCGCCGGCGAAGCCATCGCTGCGCTGATCGGCCCCTGAACTCGCGGTCGGCTGTTAGCGCTCGCTCTCGTACTGCTCGATCACGTCGTCGATCGGGCCATCAACGCGCAGCACGCCCTGTTCCAACCAGATGCCGCGGGAGCAGTGCTTGCGCAACTCGGTCATTGAATGGCTGACCAGCAGGAGCGTGCCGGCCGATGCGAGGATCGACGCAATCCGTTCGGTCGACTTCTCTTTAAACTTCTGGTCGCCGACCGACAGGGCCTCGTCGATCAGCAGGATCTTTGGTGCAATGGCGGTGGCAATCGCAAAGTGCAGGCGCGCCCGCATGCCTGATGAGTAGGTGCGCAGCGGACGTTCGATCGCCTCACCGAGTTCGGTGAAGTCGGCAATCTCGTCGAACTGCGCTTCAACCTCGGCGGGTGCCATTCCG
>JBLIKS010000340.1:0-3132 GCA_047635555.1 Candidatus Azotimanducaceae bacterium | reverse complement strand
CGTCGAGCAAATGACCTTGGGGATGCTCGAGATCTTGCGTGGCGGCGGGTTCACCACCGGCGGGCTGATGTTCGACACGAAGCTGCGCCGCATGTCGATCGAGCGCGACGACCTCTTCCACGGCCACATCGGCGGCATGGACACGATGGCTCGCTCACTGCTTGCCGCCGTCTCGATTCTCGAAGACGGCGAGATCGATCGCCGCCGCACCGAGCGCTATGCCGGCTGGGATGCCGAGCAGCGGATTCTCGACGGCGAAGTCACGTTGCAGCAACTGCACGACGGCGCAATGGCAGCAGACGATTTCGACCCGCAGCCCGTCAGCGGCCGCCAGGAAGCCCTCGAAAACTTGGTCGCTCGCCACATCGAACGCGCCAAATAGTTACGTATGGGGTCAGGCCCCTTTCGCAACTCTGGACCCAACTTCTTGAGAGCCCGGCCGAATTACCACTACGGCGGTAGGAGTAATTCGCCGAGGCTCGTAGAATCGAAATGTGCCTTCCCCCCTACTTCGAGTCGAGGGCCTACACGTGCAGCCCTCGGAGAATCCGACGAGTGAAATCCTGAAAGGTCTCGACCTCACGGTGAACGCTGGCGAGGTACACGCCATCATGGGGCCAAGCGGCTCCGGTCAAGCAACGTTTGCCAGCGCGGTCATGGGCTCTCGTAGATACGAAGTTGTCAGCGGCGCTGTTCACTTTATGGGTGACGACGTCACCGACTGGCCCACCGACGAACGGGCCAAAGCCGGCATGTTCCTCGGCTTCCAACGCCCGCAGGAAATTCCCGGCGTCTCCGTGATTCAGTTCTTGCACCAGGCACTGTCTGCTCGAAAAGGTATCGACCTCTCCGTGGCCGAGCTACGTCTTGCCACGATGGGCTGGATGAAGCGCCTCGGCATGGATTCCTCGTTCATCGACCGCCGACTCAACGAAGGCTTCTCCGCCGACGAAAAGCAGCGCAGCGAGATGTTGCAAATGGCCATCCTCGAACCCGAAATCGCCATTCTCGACGCGACCGACTCCGGCATCAACATCGACATCGACATGAAGGGCCTCGCCGCCCCGGGCATCCGTGAGGTGCGAGTCGACAACCCAAATATGGGTGTTGTTCTGATCACCAACGACCTGCGCCTTGTGGATGAAGTCACGTCCGACCACATCCACATCCACATCCTGATCGATGGCCGTATCGTCGCAAGTGGCGGCCGCGAACTGGCCGCACAACTCGACAGAGATGGCGACAACGCCTTCCGCAACATGAGCATTGGAGTCTGACCCATGGCATTTGACCAGACAGCCGTCCGCAAGGACTTCCCAATCCTGTCGCGCGAAATCGACGACAAACCGCTCGTCTACCTCGACTCGGGAAACACCTCGCAGAAGCCCCAGCGCGTCATCGACGCTATGTCGCACTTCCAAGAGCACACATACGCACCGATCAACCGCAGCTCATACCGGCTCGCGGGCGAGGCAACCGATGCTTACGAAAAGGGCAGAGTCGCCATCGCACGGCTGATCAACGCCCCATCGGTCGACGAAGTCGTGTTCACCAAGAACGCCACGGAGGCAATGAACCTCATCGCCCAGTCCTGGGGCCGAGCCAACCTTGGCGAAGGCGACGTTGTCGTACTCACCGAGATGGAACACCACGCCAACATCGTTCCGTGGCAAATGCTCGTTCAGGAACGCAAGATACAAATCCGCTGGGTTCCGCTCACCGCTGACGGCCAACTCGACCTCACCAATCTCGACAATCTGCTCGACGGGGCGAAGGTCTTTTCCTTCACCGCAATGAGCAACGTGCTCGGCACGATCACACCGATCGCGATGCTCTGCGAGCGAGCCAGAGCCGCTGGCGCATTGTCGATCGTCGACGCCTGCCAGTTTGTCCCGCACAACGTCACCGACGTCCAAAGTTGGGGTGCCGACCTCGTTGCGTTCTCCAGCCACAAAATGTGCGGCCCATCAGGGATCGGCATGCTGTGGGGTCGTATGGAGATCCTCGATGCAATGCCACCATTTCTCGGCGGCGGCAACATGATCGACACGGTCACGTTTGACGGGTTCACCACCGCACCGGTGCCGATGAAGTTCGAAGCCGGCACACCGCCGATTATCGAAGCCGTCGGCCTCGCTGCAGCAGTCGAATACCTCGAAGAGATCGGCATGGCGAATATCCGTCAGCACGAGATGGAACTCAGCCGCTACACCCTCGACACCCTCAAGGGTCGCTTCGGTGACGACATCACGATCTACGGACCCGACGACGTTCAGTTGCGCGGCGGCGTGTTCAGCTTCGCCTTCCGCGACCTCCATCCGCACGACGTCAGCCAGGTTCTCGACGAACGCAACGTCTGCGTGCGAGCCGGCCACCACTGCGCCAAGCCGCTGATGCAGACCCTCGGCGTCAACGCAACGACTCGCGCCAGCATCTACCTTTATAACGACACCGCCGACATCGACGCCCTTGCAGACGGCCTCGAAAACGCAACCGATATCTTCGGCCTCTGAGCCGTTCAGCTTCCGGGAGAAACCACCATGTCAGGACTCGAAGATCTCTACCGTGAGATCATTCTCGATCACTACCGCACACCGCGTAACCGTGGCGAGCTCGATCCACCAGCGATCAAGGCCGAGGGGCACAACCCGCTGTGTGGCGACGAGATCACCGTCTACCTCTCGCTATCGGGTGAGGGCGACGACGCCGTCATCGACGACATCAAAATCGGCGGCCAAGGCTGCTCGATTTCACAGTCGTCAGCATCAATGATGACCCAGTCGATGAAAGGCAAGACCGTTGCCGAGAATCGTGCCCTGGCCCGCCGCTTCAAAGCGTTGATGGGCATCGACGGCACCGAGCCGCAAGACGGCGACGACGCCATCGATCTCGGCGATCTCGAAGCGCTCGAGGGCGTCATGAAGTTCCCGGTCCGCATCAAGTGCGCCGTGCTCAGCTGGAACACGTTCCTGCAGGCGCTCGACACCGGCGGCGGCACCACCTCAACCGAATAAGTGCGTATGGGGTCAGGCCCCTTTCGCAACTCTGTGACACCCCAGGACCAAGATTGAGGCATGCCTCGGCCTCATCGACCTGACCTGCACGGCGCTTGGTACCACGTCATCAACCGTG
>JBLIKS010000339.1:0-3142 GCA_047635555.1 Candidatus Azotimanducaceae bacterium | reverse complement strand
GACTCTTGCCACCCAGCTCAAGCGTCACGGGCGTCAGGTGCTCGGCAGCAGCATGCATCACGATCTTTCCGACACGTGTGCCGCCAGTGAAGAAGATGTGATCGAATCGTTGATCGAGTAGTGCGCTCGACTCATCAACCCCGCCACCGACGACGGCAATTGTTGTCGTGTCGAGATACTTTGCGCACAGTTCGACCAGGGCATCGGATGTCGCCGGAGCCACCTCGGATGGCTTCGCGACGATCGCATTTCCGGCGGCGATCGCTGCAGCCATTGGCGACAGCAAAAGCTGCAGTGGGTAGTTCCATGGTGCAATGATCAACACCACGCCCTTTGGCTCTGGCACGATGCGCGCCGTCGCAGGCTGATAGGCCAATGGGACCTTGACCTTGCGTGGTTCGGACCATTTCGCAAGGTGCGATTTCTGGTGGCCGATGTCGGAAAGCGTGAAACCGATCTCCGTCGTCCAGGCCTCGGTTGCAGGCTTGTGGAGGTCGGCGGCGAGTGCTGCGAGGAGTTGATCCGCATTCTCACGCAGCATGGTCTCCATTGCATTCAGCTGGTTGCGGCGCCACTCAAGTGGCCGAGTCAGCCCGCGATCGAAACCGTCCCGGATCGACCCGACGATTCGATCTGCATCGAACTCGGGTTGACCGGTGGAAGCTGCGGCTGTAGGGCGAAATGTGTTGGTCATGTGATGCGCCTCCTCAGGCATGGTCTTCGCTTCTCGATCGTGCGCTTCTCGATCGTTCCCGTCAAATCGTTCGCTTCTCTATCGTTCGCTTCTAGATCATCGTTGAAACGGACACTCGGCGCGCTGCCCGCACACGGAAATGTCGCGAGGCCCGTTGATCACCCGGAAACTCGGTCGGCTGGCTCAAGTGCGTCGATGAGCAGGTCGGGGCGTTCCAGGGCGATGTGGTGGTCAGCACCTGCGACGTTGACGATCACCGCGGTACGCATGAGCTTCGCAATGTGAGATTGATCGCCGATCGGATCGTTGACACCGTGGAAGATGGTCACCGGCACGTTCGCTGGCAGGACTTTCGCCCAGTTGAAGTCGAGAATCAAAACTTGGAGGGACTGTTGATAGGCATCCCAGGTGTGACGCGCTGCACGATTGCTGACCTGGGTGGGCCAGCGGGGGGCCATGATTGCCATCATTCGTCCGCTGACGGCTCGGTTCATGCAGTTGATGCGGCAGGCTCGTTCGGCCCACTTGGTATCGAGCGCGAACAAGCGGCCCATCAGGCCGTACTCCCTGCCGACTGAGTCGGCTGCGGCGCCTGCCGGATAGATCGGTGGTCCCCAGAGGTAGACGTGCTGTGCCCGATGACGATTTCGATCAGCCCATGTCAGGGCGATTGCGGTCGACATTGAGTGCGCTGCAATGACGACGCCCGACTCGGCAAGGCCCAACGCACCGAGGGCCTGATCAATCGCGCCGACATGGGCGTCGACACTGAAGTCGGTGCGGTCTTCGTCGAGTGAGTGGCCGAACCCGAGCATGTCAACGATGACGACGCGACGCCGACGGCTGAGGCCGTCGTAGAACGCTCCGAAATAGTCGGCAGTCGCACCGAGCCCATGAAGAATGACCAGTGCTTCGTCGTTGTACCGACCGGTTGGGCCACTGTCGAACACGCTGAGCGGGCCGGCGATTCGCCGCGGGAACGACGACGGCCGCCACCGGCGCACGAGTGGCGATGTTCGATGCGCCACCTGCCAGGCAACCGTTGCGGCAGCGATGGCGGCAAAGTACTTCCAGATCACGATGGTGGCCGTCGATGCATCGCGGCTACGAGGCCGCTGCAACCAGCCAGGCCGTGACAGCGACGACGAAGACCAGCATGATTGCTTCGGCAGTGATCGTGTTCCGCAGATCGGTCAGGAGTTCCGGCGACTCGGGATCCGCTTCAAGGGACGGCAGAAGCCGAAAGTGGTTGTAGGCGCCGCCGATCATGGCAAGACCGACCGCTGTGGTCTTGAGGAGCAGAATTTTGCCCCACGGTGTTCCCGTGAGCTCGCCGAAGGAGTCGAGTACGAGGAACGCCATGACACCACCCGCGACAACGACCGAAGCCAATGCAATGGTGGCAATCTTGGAGAAGCGGACGACGAGTTCGACCACGCGCATTGGTTCATGCGATTGATAGCGCGACCAGACAACAGCAGCCATGGCGACCACTCCCCCGACCCACACTGCGCCGGCGGCAACGTGCACGCTGTTGACGAGCGCGTGGAGCGGTCGGAAGCCTTTACTGACGGTGTGCCCGTCGAACCAGAACGATGCAATGATCAACACGATGCTGGCCAGTGCGGGCCTCGAACGGGCGTTGGGGGTCCAGCGCACAATCGGGTCGCCGACTTCGTCACGAGTCGGTGATGTTTGGACACCATCAAGGACTGCAGATGACAGCGATCGAACGACCGACGGACGCCGCATTGGGCGTTGAACATTGCCCCGCGTGATGGTTCCACCGATACCCACGACAAGCCCGATTCCACCGATGCTGCGCAATACGGTCGCAAAGCCTGGTGCCGTTGACCAGCCCGATGCCAGCGACTCGGTACCGACCCGCGAGACGCCCACGTATTCGATTGCGGCACCGACGACGATGACGACGCCGAGCACACGAATTGCCGACACGGCGCGCCGGACCTCTTCGCGACGGCCGCGCAGCGCAGTAGCGACAAAGGCCAAGGCCCCAAGTCCGAGTGTGACACCGAGGAATCCGACGAAACGCCCAACCGTGGCGGTGGTTTGACCGGGCTTCGAGTTATCGACGGTCAGGAACTCGTCGAGGGTCTGAGCAGTTGGCGGCCCCGCTTCGGGTGCGACGGGCGCGGTCGGCGCCACGGAAGCGACGGGCGCGGGTGCTTTGACGGTGAAGGAGAAGGCTCCTTTGATGGGGTGCGCGTCTGCCGCCTGCACATTCCAGCGAATACCGACCTGGCCGCCAGCAAGTGGTGGGTCGAATGTGATCGAGAAGATCTTGTCGTCGACAGTTGCAAAACTGGCGGCTGCTTGCACGACGCCGTCAGGTGTCAAGGCGACGAATTGGTCCCCGACCGGGTTGGCCTCGCCGGTGAAGACGACCGTCACAAGGCTGACGGGCTCGTCCATCGCTGCGCCATCGGC
>JBLIKS010000338.1:0-3151 GCA_047635555.1 Candidatus Azotimanducaceae bacterium | reverse complement strand
GCCTGCGCCACCCTGAACTTCGTGAAGCGCGGCGAGCTCGCCGACATGACCGGCATGGTCGTTCTGCTCACCGGTGGTCGCGTCAAGATCGGCTATCAGGCTGGCATCAAGCTGCTCCGATGCGGCGCTGAACTGATCGTCGCCACACGGTTCCCGCGTGATGCTGCGGCACGATACGCAGCCGAACCAGACTTCGCCGAGTGGGGTGGCCGACTCGAAGTCTTCGGCCTCGACCTGCGCCACACACCGAGTGTCGAGGCGTTCTGCGCTCACGTTTCGGCAACGCGCACACGGCTCGATGCCATCATCAACAACGCCTGCCAGACCGTGCGCCGCCCAGCCGGGTTCTACGAACACATGATGGATGTTGAGACCGCCGCGCTCGACACGCTGCCAGCCGAAGTACTGCAACTCGTTGGTTCGTACGAGCAGCTCCGTGGTCCTGCGTCCATTGGCATGGCAACTGACCCGAACAGCACCGCTCCACTCACACCGAGCACCTCGGCTGAGGCTCCAGGTCTGACCCGGTCTGCCGAACTTTCCCAAACAGTGCTGCTCCCGGAAGATCAAACGTCGGTCGACACGCTCTTTCCGGCGGGCCAGCTCGATCAGGATCTCCAGCAGGTCGACCTGCGCGGTCGCAATTCGTGGCGACTCCAGTTGCACGAGGTCTCGTCGGTCGAACTGTTGGAAACCCAACTTGTCAACGCCGTTGCGCCGTTCGTGTTAAATGCCCGGCTCAAGCCCCTGATGGAAGCAACGCCGGGCGACCACAAGCACGTCGTCAACGTGTCAGCGGTAGAGGGCCAGTTCTACCGGCCGCGCAAAACCACCAAGCATCCGCACACGAACATGGCCAAGGCGGCGCTCAACATGATGACGCGCACGTCGGCGACCGACTACTACGCCTCAGGCATCAACATGAACAGCGTCGACACCGGCTGGGTGAGCGACGAAGACCCTGTGGCAATCGCCGAGGCAAAAACCGCCGAGCACCGGTTCCATCCGCCACTCGACATCGTCGATGGTGCGGCTCGAATCGTCGACCCAATCATCGACGGTCTGAACACCGGCACCCACGTATGGGGCCAGTTCCTGAAGGACTACGCGCCCACCGACTGGTAGTCGCCAGGCACCGTGCTGTGGTCACACATTTTTGTGGCCGGACGATCGCCCAGTGATCAGCCGGGCGACTCGTTGGCCTGTCAGGTATTGCCAACCCCAGTTCGACATCGCACTGGCCTTCGAGCGGAAATCGATGAGCGTCATGATGTGTACAACCCACCACACGAGCCAGGCGAAGTAGCCACCAAATTGAAGCTTCGGGCCGAGGTAGGCAACCGCCTTGGACCGACCGATCGTGGCCATCGATCCCTTGTCCTTGTATTTAAAAAGCGGCCGGCTGTTACCCGCCAAGTCTGCGACGATGCAACGGGCGGCGTGCTGGCCGCCCTGTGTTGCAGCAGGAGCTACGCCGGGCACCGCCTTGCCGTCCGACTGGGCCGCAGCAAGGTCGCCGATAACGAACACCTCGGGGTGGCCTTCGATACTGAGGTCGGCCCTCACTGGCACACGGCCCGCCCGATCGGCGTCGCCTGTGACAGCTCGGCCGAGCGGCGATGCAGCCACTCCGGCACCCCACAAAACGGTGGCTGCGGGAATGATGCCAGCCTCGGTGGTCACCCCGTGCTCATCGATTGCAATGACCGGTGTCGACAACTGCACATCGACACCGAGCTTGGCAAGTTGGCGCTCGGCCGACGCCGACAGCTTCTCGGTGAACGCACCGAGCACACGGGGCCCCGCCTCGACGAGCACGACTCGGCTTTTGGTCGTGTCGATTGAACGGAAATCGGCACTGAGTGCCTTGGTCGCAATTTCTTTTACAGCACCGGCAAGTTCGACCCCGGTGGGGCCAGCTCCGACGATCACAAACGTCATCAATCGTTCCCGTTCGGCAACATCAGCAGTATTTTCAGCTTGTTCGAATGCAAGCAGGATCCGCCGACGGATGTCAAGCGCATCGTCGATGGACTTGAGCCCCGGAGCGAACTCGGCCCAATTGTTGTTGCCGAAGTAGGAGTGCGTGGCCCCAGCCGCAAGGACCAGATGATCGTAGGTAAATGCAGCGTCGGCGGTCAGAACTGCTTGTGCATCGAGGTCGATCCCGGTGACCTCGGCGAGCCTGACTCGCACGTTGTTCTGTTTGCGGACAATGTGGCGGATCGGCTGAGCGATGTCGGACGGGTTCAAGCCGGCACTGGCCACTTGGTAGAGCAACGGCTGGAACGTGTGGTGATTCTCCCGATCAATCAGCGTGATATCGACTTCGGTGTCGGCCAGCGCTCGGGTCGCGGCAAGACCACCGAACCCACACCCGACGATCACGACATGCGGACGACCTTCGGTTACGTGACTCATGCTCCAGTTTGCTGCTATTGGCCCGTGTTTGCTGTGTCAGGCGACGGATCACCAGATACGTGTGCATTTAGGGCCGCGTTTCGCCGAGCAGCGTGGCCTTGACCCGATCGATCTGCGGCTCTGACAGCGCTCGATTGGTCTTTACTTTCACGGTGGTCGTTCCCGACGGATGCTCATGAGCATCGAGGTCGCGCAAGAAGATCACTCCGGTGAGCCCGGCGTCATTTGACGCGGCCGCGAGCCGATCGAGTGCGTCGACTTCGGCATTTGCCCAGTCAGTCGTAGGAACGATGATGTCGTGGATTGCTGGCAGTTGCGACAAGTTGGTGACGCACTCGATGCTGCTGTGGCCGGCGTGCCAGGTCGCGCCCTCGGCAGTCCGCAGACGCACGGCAGCCGCGCCCACGAGGTCGATGGTTCCCTGGACGTCTTGGCCCGAGACCCGCAGGATGACCTCGTCGCCGACCGCGTAGCGATCTTCGAAGAGGGCGACGGTTCCGGTGATCAGGTTCCGGATGACTTCCTGGCCCGAAAGGGCGAGCGCGAGCCCGAGGAAGCCGGCACTCGAGATCACCAAGACAGCGTCGACGCCCAGGATGTTCAGACCGATCAGCATCGCACCGCCGAAGACGCAACCCGTCACGAGATGTCCGAGCTTGCGCGCTGCAGCGTCGGCGCGCGTCCGGCGACGAGTCTGCTCCTGCCCGTCGACGTCGACGTTGCGGGGAAG
>JBLIKS010000337.1:0-3160 GCA_047635555.1 Candidatus Azotimanducaceae bacterium | reverse complement strand
CACTCCAGCGGTTCCGGCGGCGAGGCCACCGGCGATGAGTGCCCTCCGGCTGAGCGTTGATTTCGGAAAGTCGCCGTCGCATTGCCCGCACACATCACACAGCGTAGATGACCCGGATTCTGCCCAATGGGGAACGTCGAACTCGAAGTGATTCTGCGCGGCATCATCGACCGCATCACCTGCCGAATGCGCTCAGCAGATCGTGGCAAATGGCGCTCCTGCCGAACGAGTCCAGAGTTGGTTCTCGAAACGGACCAACTTGGTTCTGATTCCGAACTCACCTATGGTGAGGCGATGCCAGACACGGAGAACACCGCCGATCGAGCGTGCTCGATTCAGGCGAGCCTCGACGTGCTCGGTGATCGCTGGACCATTTTGATCATGCGCGACGCGTTTCGTGGAGTCAGACGGTTCGACGATTTCCGGCGTGCCCTCGACATCGCTCGCCCGGTACTCACTGAACGCCTGAAAAGGTTGGTTGTGGCCGGTGTACTCGAACGCCGTCTGTACTGCGAACGACCTCCGCGGTACGAGTATCGGCTCACGCCGATGGGCGCTGCTCTGTCGCCGACCCTGGTTGCGCTGATGCGCTGGGGCGACGAGTGGATCAACCACGACGAGCCGCCCACCGTGCTCGTGCACGAGGCATGCGGAGAACCGCTTGACCAGGCATTCGTGTGCTGGCACTGCGACGAAACCTTCACCCAGTCGGCCATCGCGAGCCGGCCCGGCAACACCGTTACCCACTGAGATCCCCTGAGACCTGTCCACTTTCTCCTGGAGCCCACATGAACCATCCACTGTTGAACGAATCGCTGCCCGACCTGCTTGCGCTCGCATCGGCCCGCCGAGACGAGTCATTCGGGACCCGCATCACCTATAGCCCGAAGGTCTTCATCCCGCTGACCTTCCTGTGCAACGACACGTGCGGCTACTGCACGTTCGCGCAGCCTCCGGCGCGGGTCGAGAAGCTGTATCTCGACCCCGAAGACGTCTTGAAGATTGCCAAGCAAGGCGCTCGGCAAGGCTGTCACGAAGCGTTGTTCACGCTGGGGGAGCGGCCGGAGAACCGCTACGAAGTTGCCCGCGACTGGCTCCGCGAACGCGGCTACGACTCGACCGTGCACTACGTCGCCGAGATGGCCAAGTTGGTCCTCGCCGAAACCGGCCTGCTCCCACACGCCAACTGCGGAGCGCTGACCAAAGCAGAACTCGAGCAGTTGCGACCGTTCAGCCCGAGCCAGGGGATGATGATCGAATCAATCAACCCCGACCTCGAAGCGCACCGCAACGCGCCTGACAAGGTTCCCGAGCGGCGCCTGGCCACCCTCGAAGCTGCGGGCGAACTACACATCCCGTTCACCACCGGCATCCTCATCGGCATTGGTGACACGCGTGCCGATCAGCTTGCCGGCCTCGAAGCCATCGCCGAGAGCCATCGCCGCCACGGCCATGTGCAAGAAGTGATCGTCCAGAACTTCCTCCCGAAGCTGCGCACCGCAATGAAGGGCGTGCGGGCGTGCCCGAGCGACGACTACCTGTGGACTCTGGCAGCAGCACGGCTGATCTTGCCTGCCGATGTGCACCTGCAGGCGCCGCCGAACCTGTCCGACGATTTCGGTGCACTGGTCGATGCCGGCATTGACGATTGGGGCGGCGTTTCGCCCGTGACCGCCGACCATGTCAACCCCGAGCGGCCATGGCCAGACCTCGAACGCCTTCGTGAGGTCACCGAGGCAAAGGGCCACGTCCTCGCGCCGCGGCTGACCGTTTACCCCGAGTTCGTTCGCGACCGCGTGCGCTGGCTCGACGAGGGCATGCACTTCCCGGTGATGGACCGCGCCGACTCGGAGTGGCTGGGCCGTGACGACCCGGGCCAGTTTTGGCCGGAGAAGACCACCGCTGCCGACACCGTTGCTGACGGTGCCGAGTTCGTGCTGGTCGGCCACCGTTCAACCGCCTGGTACTCGGGCGCTGACCATCCGCCGCCGGTCATCTTGTCCGACGACCCCGATCGTGAACAGACCGTCTGCCCGACCGGCGCTGTTGCCGACGTGCTCGACGGCATCGAGATGGGCCAAGAGCCAGGCCTCGATGAGATCGCCACGCTGTTCACGGCGCGCGGGCCCGAAGCAGTCGCGGTGATGGAACTTGCTGACCGTCGGCGCAAGGAGATCGTTGGCGACACGCTCACCTGGGTCGCGAACCGCAACATCAACTACACGAACGTGTGCACGTTCAAGTGCAAGTTCTGCGGCTTCTCGAAGGGCCCGCTGTCGCTGAACCTGCGCGGCACGCCGTACCTCCTCACGCTTGACGACATCGCCGAACGCGCCAAGGAAGGCTGGGACGCTGGCGCCACCGAGGTCACTCTGCAGGGCGGCATCCATCCGAACTTCGACGGCGACTACTACATCGACGTCACGCGAGCGGTCAAAGACGCCGTGCCTGACATGCACGTGCACGGCTTCACCGCCCTCGAGGTCACCGAAGGAGCCAAGCGCCTCGGCGAAGACCTTGTCACGTACCTCGGGCGGCTCAAAGAGGCTGGTCTCGCATCCTTGCCTGGCACTGCTGCCGAGATCCTCGACGACGAAATCCGGGCGATCCTGTGCCCCGACAAGATCAACACCGAAGAGTGGATGGACGCCCACCGCGCAGCGCACTCGATCGGTCTTCACTCGAATGTGACAATCATGTTTGGCTCCGTCGAAGAACCGATCCACTGGGCCCGCCACCTGGTCATCACGCGTGACCTGCAGAAAGAGAACGTGCGGCTGGGCCAGGTCGGGTTCACCGAATTTGTCGGCCTTCCGTTCGTCCACATGGCGTCGCCGATCTACCTGCAGCGCAAGGCTCGGCGCGGCCCAACATTCCGAGAGAACGTGCTGATGCATTCGGTGGCCCGCCTGGCCTACGGCGAACTGATTCCGAACATCCAAGCCAGCTGGGTCAAGATCGGCCTGTCCGGAACACACCAGATGATGAACGCTGGCTGCAACGACCTCGGCGGCACCCTGATGGGCGAGAACATCTCACGTGCCGCCGGTGCAAGCCACGGCCAGGAGATGACGGTCCAAGACTTCACCAAGTTCGCCGAGTCGATCGAGCGGCCGGTCGAACAGCGCACCACCGGTTACGGGCGAGTGCTCGTGTGAGC
>JBLIKS010000336.1:0-3189 GCA_047635555.1 Candidatus Azotimanducaceae bacterium | reverse complement strand
CGTCGTGGCCTGGTTCGAGTTAGACATACCAAAATTTGGCACCGCGACTCCGCAGGTGGGCGAAGACGCCGACGGCACCACGAACATTTCGTTCCACAAGCGACAGCGATCGACCGCACGCACCGCTCTCGACCGCTACGACTACGAGTTCGCATTTCGCCACCGCATCGTCGCAGCCGCACGCGTGCGCGTCGATCGCGCCACGCCACCACCGGTGCTCCCGGTGTCGACAAAAGAGTGCGAGCGATGCCCGTGGCAAGACCCGTGCCGCGCCGACATGGAGGCCACCGACGACGTCTCGCTGGTCAACGGGGTCAACTACCCGGAGTGGCGCGTGCACCGTCACGTCGGGGTCACGACGGCAACCGACCTTGCTGCCCTGACGCCTGGCGAGATCGAAGACCGCTATTCCGGCACGCCGCTCACGGCGAAGAACGTGACAAAGCAGGTGCAGCATGCCCAAGCCGCTGTTGCGGGCCATCCGATCGTGACGGCGAGCTGGGACCCTGGGTCGATTCCACGCGGCGACATCGAGATCGATCTCGACCTCGAAAACGCAGACTTCGTGTACCTGTGGGGCGCACGGCTCACCCGAGTTCCTTCGTCATGGCCCGAGGAAACTGGCGCCTACGTCCCGTTCGTTTCGTTCGACCCGCTCGATGCTCTCGGAGAGCGACAGCTCGTCGATGCACTGTGGGCCTGGCTCCATGAACTTCGTCAGCGCGCTGCGGCCGAAGGTCTCACGCTGCGCGTGTATTCGTACAGCGCAATCGAGGCCACCAAACTTCGCCAGATCGGACAGTCCAGCGAGATCAACGACTTCTTGACGTCCGATCAGTGGGTCGATCTGTTGCCACTCATGCGTGCCAAATTCTGGACCAACGACGGCCACGGACTCAAGGTGATGGCCCGAGCCTCGGGCTTCGAATGGCGCGACGAAGATCCTGGCGGCTACTCCAGCATCGGCTGGTACCGCGACGCGCTTGGCGGAATCGACCGAGCCGTCAACGTCAATCGCATTCTCCAGTACAACGAAGACGACTGCGCAGCGACTGCCGCCCTGCGCTGACCGGAAAAGCTGACTCCTGCATCAACTCCCGCACCTGAGCCAAGCCGGGGCGATGCGACTCAGTGACCGGTCGTTGGCGGGGGCGCATCGGTCGCTGCCTGCGATGCATCTGGCGGCTTGAGAGTGCCGTCGGGTCGCAGGCCAGCCTCGTCGGCCATCTTCTGCGCCTGAGTGAGTAGCTCTTCGGCTGCGTGAGCCAGGCCAGCCATTGCCGTTGCTGCCTTGGCTTGTGCCTCGGCGCGACGAACCTCGACCTCTTGCTTGCTCATTGGCTCGGAGTCGGAGCAGCTGCCAGAAACGGCATCGGGGCGGTCGTTCTGATTGGTGGCACCACTCCCGGAGGAATATTTCCGAGCGGCTTCCTCAGCCTTCTTGCTGAAATTCGTCGTCTTGCCACCCGAGGCTTTGTCGATCTTCTGGGTCGCCTTACCGACGACATCGCCAACCTTGTGACGATTCTTCTCGATCAGTTCCTTCGCCTTGTGAAGGTTCCGTGCGTTGAGCAATCCCATCGGGCCACGATACCGAACACGTACGACAGTGTCTGTCGATTCGGCGAGGCTCGTCCCCCCCCGCTTGCAGGAGCCACCTATGCCAACTGCTAACAACGCATGATGGGGAACATCGCTGACGACACACAATGGCTCGACGCAACGGCTCAGGCTGACTTGGTTGCCCGGGGCGAAGTCTCTGCACGCGAACTCGTTGATGGAGCGATTGAACGCATTGAGCGCTCGGATCACGCGATCAACGCCGTCGTCTTGAAGTGGTACGACCGGGCGCGCGAACAGGCCGACGTCATCGACAGCAGTGGTGCCGCCACAGCCCCAGCTGGTGCTGGCAGTGGCGACCGCCCACACTTCCTCGGCGTGCCGTTCATGTTGAAGGACTTGTGGGCCCCCGAGGCCGGTATGCCAATGACCAACGGCAATGCTGCTCTTGCCGCAGCACCCCCGGTCGCAACGTACGACATGACGTTGGTGACGCGCTTTCGCGACGCTGGGTTGATCAACGTTGGGCGCACCAACAGCCCCGAACTGGGCAGCCTGCCAGTCACTGAGCCAATCGCACACGGCCCCACTCGCAACCCGTGGAACACCAACCGCACCCCGGGCGGCTCAAGCGGCGGCGCTGCTGCCGCAGTCGCTGCCGGCATGGTCCCGATGGCGCACGCGAGCGATGGCGGCGGATCAATCCGTATCCCTGCCGCTGCCAGTGGCCTCGTGGGGCTCAAGCCGTCACAGGGCCGAATCACCAATGGCCCTGATCGTGACGAGGCCGGCCTCAGCGTCAGCCTCGTCGTGAGCCGCTCGGTGCGCGACACCGCCCGAATCCTTGACGCTGTTCACGGCCCGGGCGTCGGCGACACGGTGATCGCCGCTCCCCCAACTCGCCCGTACGAAGACGAACTCGGAAGCGACCCCGGCCGACTGCGTATCGGGCTGCTCGATACACACCCGCTCGGCGGCTTCCTCCACGATGACTGTGTCACAGCGGTCAGATCGGCCGCCTCGATGTTGGAGGGTCTCGGACACGACGTTGTGCTCGGCCACCCCGCTGCGCTTGACGATCCCTCCTTCACGCCCCGCTTCATGGCCATGTGGGCAACGAACATGGCGCTCGGCATCAAGACGATGGAATCGTGGATCGGTCGCGAGATGACCGCAGCTGATATCGAGCCAGTCAACTGGGCCCAAGCCCAGTGGGCAAAGAACGTCTCTGGCGTCGAATACGGCTCAGCGCTCGGCGCCGTTGTCGAGTACCGGCGAAAGGTGCAGAGTTGGTGGACCGACGGCTGGGACCTGTTGATCACTCCGACCCTCAGCGAGCCCCCCGTCGAAATCGGCGAGCACGATGCGACCGACGATGACCCAATGGCTGGCATGAAGCGTGCAGCACGCTTCATCGGCTTCACCCCGCCGTACAACGCAAGCGGCCAGCCCGCGATCAGCCTGCCGCTCCACTGGAATGACGAAGGCCTCCCGATCGGTGTCCAGATCGTCGCCGCCTACGGCCGCGAGGACCTGCTCCTCGCCGTAGCCAGCCAACTCGAATCGGCGCACCCCTGGGCCCAACGCCGCCCCACTCTTGCCCACTCGTCACACCAGTTCTGACGGTTC
>JBLIKS010000335.1:0-3194 GCA_047635555.1 Candidatus Azotimanducaceae bacterium | reverse complement strand
CCCAGCCGGACGTGACGAAGCGGTCGCGCCACTCGAGCAGCGGCATCTTCGGATCCCACTCCGAGTGGAACCAGTCGAGCACCTCACGACGGATATCGGCCTCGGTAATCGTCAGGGCGATGTTCATGGAATTCCATCCTCGCGTGCTGCAATAGCCTCAGGCCAGTCGCAGGCCCAGTAGAAGGGTCGTGGCGCAACCGAGATTCAGCTGGCAGGATCACCCAATGCCCAAGATGCGCGAGCTCACTTCCGTCGATGCCGACTACGCCACGATCGGACCAAATCAGACCACGCTTCGCCAGCCAATCGCTGTTCCGGCAGCCACACTCTTCAACTGCCTCGCTCACGGCCCGGCATGGAAGGAATGGCTCGGCATCGACGTCGAGTGGACATCGCCGGAGCCGCACGGCGTCGGCACGACGCGCACGGTGACGACAACGGGCGTGACGATCGAGGAGTTCTTTCTCACGTGGGACGAGGGCGAACGCATGGCCTTCCGTTTCGACCGGACAACCCTGCCTCTGCAGGCCTTTGCCGAACACTACGAATGCACCCCACGCGGTGATGGCGCATGCGAACTGGAATGGAGCTACGCCTTCGAGGGCAGCGGACCGCTCGGCAGTGTCTTTGCCAAGGTGTTCGGTGCAGTCTTCGGGCTACAGAACAAGCGGGCAGTCAAGAAGCTCGCCAAGCTGCTCGAAGCTGATCCGCAGCGGTTCGCCTGAAAATCAGCGCGGCGGCAGCGAATGGATGACGCTCACCGAGTGGGTGGTCACTGCGGCCTGGCGCACCTTGGCGAGCTCGCGGTACTCGGGTGAATCCCACCAGGTCATCAACGCCTCTTCGGACGGGAACTCGATCATGATCGTCCGGCCAGACTCGCGTTCGCCTTCGAGCACGGTGACATTGTCGTCGTAGGTCACGAAGCGGGCGCCCGACGGTTTGAGGACGGGGAAGAATCCCTTCTCGTAGTTGCGGTAGCCCTCGACGTCGTTCACGGTGATGTGGGCAATGAAGTACGCAGGTTGCGCGGGAGTGTCATTTGACATGGTGATGCTCCTCAATATGGATCAGAGAATATGGATCAGAGCTGGCAGCAGTGGCCAGCGGTGCCCCGGCATCTTGGCATGACGAGCGTCGAGCTCGGCTCCTGGACATCCCACTCTCGTAAAGTCAGCTCGTGACCAACCTCTACTCGACGCTGGCGGAACGTTTCGACTCCCGCCTCGACGCCACCTTTCTGCGGGTTCCCAGCGGCGGATCGCTCACCTACCGCGAGGTCGATCAGCGGTCGGCGCGCATGGCGACTGTGCTGCGCGATCTCGGCGTTGGTATCGGCGACCGCGTCGTCGTCCAGATCGACAAGTCGACCGACAATGTTGCGCTGTACCTGGCGTGCCTCCGGACCGGTGCAGTCTTTCTGCCGCTGAATACTGCATACACACCCGGTGAAGTCGGGTACTTCGTTGACGACGCGGCCCCAACCCTCGTCGTCGCCCGGCCGGGGACACTCGATGACCTGCCAACGCGCGTGGTCCATCTCGACACCGATGGAACCGGCTCATTCGCCGAGGCATCCGACGCTGCCGACGCGTTCGATCACGTGATCGAACGGGCGCCCGGCGACGTTGCTGCAATGCTTTACACGTCGGGGACGACAGGCCGATCCAAAGGGGCCATGCTGACCCATGAGAACCTGACATCGAATGCTCTGGCGCTCCACGAAATATGGGGTTTCAGGCCAGACGACGTACTGCTGCACACCCTGCCCATCTTCCATGTCCACGGACTGTTCGTGGCGCTGCACTGCGCGATGCTCAGTGGCAACGAGGTCATCTTCTTGCCGAAGTTCGGCCCCGCCGAGGTCGTCGAGCAACTGCCCAATGCCACCGTGATGATGGGCGTTCCCACGCAGTACACACGCCTCATTGCCGACGACCGGTTCACGACCAACGTGTGCTCCTCCGTCCGGCTGTTTACGTCTGGATCGGCACCGATGACCGAGGCCGTCCACGCCGACTTCACTGCCCGCACCGGCCTGCAAATCCTCGAGCGCTACGGCATGACCGAGGCCGGCATGATCACGTCGAACCCCTACGACGGTGAACGTGTCCCTGGGACCGTCGGATTTCCACTGCCAGGCGTCGAACTCCGGGTCAGTGACGACGACGGCGCTCCGGTGCCGACCGGCGAGACCGGCATTGTCGAGATCCGCTCCGCCGGCCTCTTTGCCGGATACTGGCAGATGCCCGAAAAGACATCAGCAGAGCATCGCGACGGCGGCTGGTTCATCACCGGTGACGTCGGTTCGCTCGACGCGGCAGGCCGCCTCACGCTCGAAGGCCGGTCGAGCGACATGATCATCAGTGGCGGGTACAACGTGTATCCCAAGGAAATCGAAATGGTCCTCGACGAAGTTCCGGGCGTCTTGGAAACCGGTGTAATCGGCGTGCCCCATCCAGACTTCGGCGAGGCTGTGGTCGCCATCGTTGTTCGCGACGGTTCGACCGTGGTAACCGACGCACAGCTTGCATCCGCGCTCGATGGCGTACTCGCTCGCTTCAAACACCCCAAGCAATACATCGACGCGAGCGAACTCCCGCGCAACGCCATGTCGAAGGTCCAGAAGGCGACGCTGCGAACCGAGCACACCGCCCTTTTCGCCGATTAGGCGAGCGGCTCTCTTGCGTAAGAAGCAAGAATTTCTGGCCCACCATCGCAGTGTCCGTCTGTCGCAGCGGTAACTTGTGACTTCGTGAATGGCGTCCCGGCCAGCCTGCTTCGTGTTTGCCGAGACCTCACCCCGGGCTTTGTTGTGGCTGCTCTCGGCGTCGCCGGAGCAACCGCCGTCAACGCTGCACTCCCATCGGTTTCGCGGTTAGTCGTCGCAGTCGTCATCGGCGCGCTGCTCGGAAATCTCGGGTTAGTACCCCAAATCGCCCGGCCGGGGCTGGAGTTTGCTGCGAAACGGCTCATGCGCGTCGGTGTGGTGCTGCTCGGGTTGCGCCTCTCCGTGAGCCAGATCACCGACCTTGGCCCGATGACGTTGTCGGTCATCGTGTTCACGGTGTTTGCCACGTTCTTCGGCACCCAAGCAATCGGTCGCCGGATGGGACTCAACCGTGGGTTCTGCCTGCTTGTCGGCACCGGATTCGGAATCTGTGGGCTCTCCGCCATTGCCGCAGTCGAAGACG
>JBLIKS010000334.1:0-3236 GCA_047635555.1 Candidatus Azotimanducaceae bacterium | reverse complement strand
CGGGCCCGTTGAGTAACTGGGTCGCGGCATGCGATCTGATGCTCGGCATGGACATCAACACGGTCGTCCCCGGGCACGGTCCACTGACCGACAAGAGCGGCGTGCGTGAGGTGCGCGAGTACCTCTCCTTTGTCGACGTCGAGGCATCAGGCCGACACGCCGCAGGCATCGACGCCTTCGACGCTGCACGCGACATCGGGCGAGCCCTGGCGGCTGATGAGCGCTTCAGCGAGTGGGGCGAGTTCGGCCGGATCGCGGTCAACGTTGACACCGTGTACCGCTCACTCGACCCGAACCACGCAACTCCGGATGTGGTTGAGCAATTTCGCCGGATGGCCGAACTCGAAGCCAGTGGGGCTGCACACGCATGAAGCAAAACTGGCAGTTTCGGCGATGACTGGGTCGGCGATGACTGGGTCAGCGAAGCATGGCGACACGTCCGTCGATGTTGTTGTGATCGGCGACGGCCCTGCTGGAAGTGCCCTCGCTTTGGCCTGCACGGCGGCTGGCATCGACACGTTGTTGATCGGTGACGATGCCGAGTGGGCCAATCCGTACGGCACGTGGATCGACGATCTGCACGCCGTTGACTTACTTGCGGGCCACGATGTGCTCGGCGCCGGGCCATTCGATGTCGTTGCATGGAGCGACCGGCGACACGACCTTGGTCGGGCGTACGCGATGCTCGACAACGTCGCGCTCCGTGCAGTGCTGCGCGCTGGCGTCACCCACCGGCGCGGTCGGGCTGCTTTCGTTCGCACAGCAAGCGGTCGGCACACAGTCAAACTCGAATCGGGTGATCAGCTCAGTTGCCGACTCGTCGTCGATGCAGCCGGATGGCCCGCCGCATTCGCTGACCGAATGAACGGCTCGTCGTTGCCGGCGTGGCAAACAGCGTTCGGCGTCGTACTGACCGAGCCGCCGGCTGGTGATCTCGGTCAGCCGACAGTGATGGATTTCCGGTCGCCGAGCGAGCAGCATGCGGCCGCCGAGTACAGCACATTCGTGTACAGCCTGCCTGTCGCTGACGGGTGGCTGGTCGAAGAGACCGTGCTGGCTGCTCGCCCGGCGGTCGATCCGCAGGAGCTTGTGTTGCGGCTCGCCGCGCGGCTCGGCACCGACCCCGACGCGCTGCTCAGCGCTGCGGTGCGTACTGAGTCGGTGCGTATTCCGATGGGTGGCGCTCGGCCCCGGAGGGATCAGCCGATCGTCGCATTTGGTGCCGCAGCTGGCTACGTCAACCCGACCTCGGGCTACTCGGTGGTCCATTCGATGTCGATGGCCACGCCTGTTGCAGCGGCAATCGAGGCAGCTCTGGCAACGTCACCGGACGGCGAGGTGGCCGATTCGCTCTCTGTCTGGAATGCGGTGTGGCCGGTCGCGCATCGACGCACACGGACACTCCACGACTACGGCCTCGACATGCTCACTCGAATCGATGCTGATCAGACGCGACAGTTCTTCGGTGAGTTTTTCGACCTGCCCTCCGACGTGTGGCCGAAGTACATGCGATCCGCAACGCCGCCCGCCGAACTGAGCGCTGTGATGGCACGGTTGTTCAAGCAGGCGCCATGGTCGACTCGGCGTCGCCTAATGGTGGGAAATCCGATGGCATTTGCTCGGCTGCTGCGGCCGTCGTAAGCGACCGGCGCACTGCGAGTACCCAGCCGACGGCGACACAGAACGCAAAGATGAACCACTGGAACGCGTAGGACAGATGGTTGCCTTCGCTCAGCTCTGGTGGGTCGAGAAGTTGCGGATCGCCAGGTCCGGCTGCAGGAGAACTTTCCAGCAGTTCGACGTACATCGGGATGTAGTCAATGCCTGGAGACTCGGCAGCAATCTGGTCGATGTTGACCCGCCGCAGCTCGGTGATCACGTTTTGTTCGGCATCGCTCAAGCCGCCGCGCTCGCGTGACTCTGACAGCCTGAGGCGTCCTTCGATCTGAACTTCTCCAGGAAATGGTGTCGGTGGCGTCGCCTGGACGGCGATAGCGCCACGATTGACCAGGAGCACGGTGCCGTCTTGTGTCTCGAGTCGAGTGAGTACGTTGTCGACGGCTCCGCCACCTTGGGAGCGATTGAAAAGGACGATTTGGTCGGGGGAGTACGTGCCGGTGGTTTGCACCCTTCGATTGACGTAGGCCTCGGGGTCCATCCGCAGCTCGTCGAGCACGCTGGCGAGCGAGACCGGCGTCTGTTCGATTTGGACAACGAAATCAGCGTTGTCGATGCGTCGTTCGTCGAGTCGATGGAGCTGCCAGATGCCCAGGTTGACCATTGTGGCGACGGCCGCCAAAACCAATGCGTGGAAAGCGATCCACTTGGGGCGGAAGAGGAAGCGGAACCGGGAGAGCGGCGAGGGGCCGTCTGACGTGGGAGCCATCACTATGTGACGGTATCGGTGCTTTGTTACTGTCCGCTCGGTGGGCCCCAATGACATTACTGCCGCTCGACTCTCGGAAATTATGGGTGGTGAGGTCGGCGCGATCGAATCGACCCGAATCGGTGATGGCCTGGTCGGACTGAACCTTCGAGTTCGGCTCCTCGACGCAGCACCAGAACTTCCCGACTCGGTCGTGATCAAGTTGCCGTCTATCGATGAAACCAGTCGGGCAACGGGCATTGCGCTGCGGAACTACGAGCGAGAAGTGAAGTTTTACCTTCAGGTCGCGCACACGGTCGACATCCGTGTGCCCAAATGTCATTTCGGCGAATGGGATGAGTCGACCGGCGATTTCACCCTTGTCCTTGAAGACATGGCGCCGGCCGAGCAAGGGGATCAGGTCACCGGGTGTTCCGTCGAGCGGGCCGAGGCTGCTGTCGACGAACTTGCGCTGCTGCATGCTCCCCGCTGGGACGATCCAACGCTGCACGACATCGACTGGCTCGGGCGACGAACCTCGACCGAAGCTGTTACAGGTGTGGCGGCGTTGTGGTCAATGTTTCACGAACCGTTTTTGGAGACCTACGCCAAGCACCTCAGTACCGAGCAGGTCGATCTCAGCCATGCGTTCGGGCCGCGAATTCTCGACTGGATGGGCGATCGCGAAGGCCCACTCGCCATCACCCATGGTGACTACCGGCTTGACAACCTGCTGTTTGGGACCCCCGCAGGTGGCCCGGCCGTCACCGCAGTCGACTGGCAAACGCCCGGCCACGGGCCGCCGGTCGCTGATCTTGCGTATTTTTTGGGCGCCGACCTGCTGTCCAATGAACGCGCTATCGCCGAGCGA
>JBLIKS010000333.1:0-3243 GCA_047635555.1 Candidatus Azotimanducaceae bacterium | reverse complement strand
AAGTTTCTGGCCAAGTTTCTGGCCAAGTTTCTGGCCAAGTTTCTGGCCAAGAAAAGTAGCGGGGCAAATGTGCGTACTCGCGGCCCCGTGAGAACGGCAGCGAAATTTCCGTCGACACAGCAAGTAGGTTCACATCGGTGTCAGATTTGGATCCGAATACGGCGGACAGCGGCCACATCGTCTCGGATCGTCGCGAGCGCCTTCGTAAATGGGACCGGGCGGCGCCTCCGATGGATTGGCGCTGGTGGGTCGGCAATCTCGGTAAGACCCTCATCACGACCGGCCTCCTGATTTTCGGCTTTGTCGCCTACCAACTCTGGGGCACCGGCATCGAGACCGCTCGCGCCCAGAACCAACTCGAAACTGAATTCGACACGCTCCTCGCCGATTCAGCTACTGACGAGGCCCCTGACTTCGCCTCTGGCAACGGCAGCGAAACTGCACCGGCCACGACTGTCGACCCCGACGCCGACCCCGACCCCGACTCGGCGAGCCAACCGGTGACCGCTCCTGAGCCTGCAGGCGTACCAATCGCTGCCCCAGTGCCCGTCGAGCAGCAGAACATCGACACCAACATGAAGAACGGCAGTGCACTCGCTCGACTCGAAATCGCCCGAATCGGTCGCGATGACATCGTTGTTGCCGGCGTCAGAACGAACGACTTGAAGCGCGGGCCCGGCCACTTTCCAGATACGCCGCTGCCCGGCCAGCTCGGCAACTCAGCAATCGCCGGCCACCGCACGACGTATGGAGCACCCTTCTTCGACGTTGACGATCTGCAGCCGGGCGACGAAATCATTGCGACCACCCTGAGCGGCCGCTTCACCTACCGGGTCACCGAGCAGCGCATCGTCGCGTCGAACGAGTACTGGGTCGTCGCCACCACCGATCCGACCAAGGCCACGTTGACGCTCATCTCGTGCGATCCGAAATACACCGCCCAGAAGCGGATCGTGATCTTCAGCGAGCTCGTTGCCTCGGAATCATCCCCCGTCGGTGAACCCGTTCTCAATTACGGCCGCCCGGACGAGCCAGACAATATGGATGCTGCCGCCGAGCCCGCGCCGGCGGGCGAAGACATCGAGCAGCTCGACCCCGGCCAGCCCCTTGCGGTCGATGCGCCAGTCGTCGATTCCGAAGTGCTCGGGACCGCAGCTGCGAGCGAGGGCATCGCCGATGCGTTCAGCGAAGGCTGGTTCAGCGATCCGTCGGCCAACGGCCAAGTTGGCATCTGGGGCATTGCGCTCTCGGCCATCGCCGCCGGGGCCTACATGGTCAGCCGCAAGCTTCGCCGCGACTGGGCCGGCGCATTGATTGCCCTGCTGCCATTCACGGTCGCCCTCTACTTTTTCTTCCAGAACGTCAACCGGCTGCTCCCACCGAATCTCTGAGCAGGGGAAACGCAATTCTCATGCAGCGATCGCCCGGTCGGTTCGCCGCCAGTCAGGTGGCAGTGAAGTTCGCGGAACGCTTCTCGAGGAAAGCAGTGCGGCCCTCTTCGGCATCTGCGCTGGCCCACGCTGTTTGGCGCGCCGATTCGAACGCAGCATCCTCGTCTGGCTCGGATCCCAGAGTCTCTAGCCCAAGCTTGTGGGCAACGACCGTCAGGGGTGCGAACAGAGCGAGACGTTGCGCCCATTCCTTGGCGTCGGACAGGTCGCCGAGGCGATGGATGCCTCCGAGCGTGTGCAGCCGCTCGGCTGAGTAGTTCTCGGTGCCAACGAGCATCGCTCGTGCAACCGACGGCGAGAACTCCTGCGCCAGTCGACGAATTGTCCAATGGTCAATGGAAATCCCGAGCCGCGCCGCCGGGATGCCAAGTTGGCTCGAAGGTGTGGCAATGCGAAGATCAGCCGCAATCACCAACTGCGTGCCAGCACCAAGCGCCGGGCCGTCGATCGCTGCGATCACCGGTACCGGGAGCGCACCGAATCCTCGAAGCACGGCCTGCAAATCTGTCGTGAACTGGCCCTCTTCGACACCGTTCAGGTCGGCACCAGCGCTAAAGGCTGGCGCGGCCCCGGTCAAAATCACTGCTCGCGTCTCGCTCGGAGCGCGCGAAGCAATTTCCCGCTGAGCGTCGAGGAGTTCAAGCAATGTTGGGTGATCGATGGCATTGCGCCGTTCGGGCCGGTCGAGCGTGATGATCGTGACTCGGCCGTCACGCTCCACGTGCACGGTCATCGCTGCGCCCGATTCGGAAGCGTCATGAATTGCTGGTGACCGACTCGTAGCATGATGGGACTGTATGTCGAATACCGAACCTGAATCCCAAGCGGCTGCGCCGATTGCCCCATCAACTGATCCTGTCCGCATCAAGCGCGCCAAGATCGCCAAGTGGACCTTGCTCGCCAACCGCGCCGGCTATCTGTTCGTTGCGCTTGCGATGGCACTGTTCTTTATGGCGTTCGCCTTCGGGTTCACCTCGGTGATGGCAACGCTGGTGATCATCTCGCTGGTGATCGGCTGCGTTCTGCTCGCACCGTCAATCATCCTCGGCTATGCCGTCAAGGCTGCTGACCGCGACGACCGCGAACGCGGTCTCTGAACTCTTCCACAGAGCCCTTGTTGCCGGTTACCATGTGGTAACTCCCATGTCTCAACGTCTTTCCGCCTCTGCCCGTCGCGAGCAGATCCTCGATGTTGCTCTCGAGGTTTTTGCCAACGCTGGGTTCCACGGTGCGTCGATGAACGACGTCGCCGATGCCGCCGGCGTGACAAAGCCAGTGCTGTATCAGCACTTCGATTCCAAGCGCGATCTGTATCAGGCCCTGATCGGCGAGGTCGGCAACCGCCTGCGAAACAACATCGCCAAGGCCACCGCCGAAGCAACCGACGGCAAAAGCACGACCGAGCTCGGCTTCCTGGCCTACTTCCGCTGGGTTGCCGAAGACCACGACGGCTTCCGTCTGCTCTTCGGATCGGGCTCTCGACGTGATGACGAGTTCAATGACGCAATTCGCCAGATCACCGCCGACTCTGCACAGGCCATTGCGCCGCTGATTGCCGTCGACATCGACGAATCGCACCGCAAGACGTTGGCCCACGCACTTGTCGGCCTCGCCGAAGGTGCCAGCCGTCGGCTCGTCGAGTTAGGTGACGAGTTTGACCCCGACGAGATCGCCGCCGAAGTCAGCGCCCTCGCCTGGGCCGGCCTCCGCGCCGTCTCGCCCAAATAGCACCCGCCGCGCCATCCATCCATCTCGTTTGCGTCGACGTTTCCGTTGGACTGTCCAACGGAAA
>JBLIKS010000332.1:0-3262 GCA_047635555.1 Candidatus Azotimanducaceae bacterium | reverse complement strand
GAACGATCAACCAGCAGCTGCCAGACGGGCCTCAGTTCTTTTCAGCCTGGCTTGTCAGTCTGGCTTGTCAGTCTTGAATTTGTGTGCGGCTCACACCATCGGCGACTGCTGCAGCAGCAACTGCCTTCGCGACTGCCATTGACACGTTACGGTCAAACACCGAGGGCATGATGTTGGTCGGGCTCAGCATCTCGTCGGTCACCGATTCAGCGATCGCCTTCGCTGCTGCGAGTTTCATGCCTTCGGTGATGTCGGTGGCCTGTGCGTCGAGCGCACCGCGGAAGATTCCCGGGAACGCCAACACGTTGTTGATCTGGTTCGGGTAGTCACTGCGGCCAGTGCCCATCACAGCGACAAGGTCCCCCACGAGCTCAGGGCGGATCTCGGGGTCGGGGTTCGCCATCGCAAACACGATGGGATCGGCGGCCATGTTGCCGATGTCGTCAACGGTGAGCACATCGGGTGCACTGACGCCGATAAACACGTCGGCCCCATGCATCACGTCAGAGAGCGCTCCCTGTTTGCCGTCGGGGTTGGTGTTCTCAGCGAACCACTGCTTCCAAGCATTGAGACCTTCGCGTCCGTCGTACACCGCGCCCTTGCTGTCGACACCAACAATTTTACTGGCACCAGCGCCCAGCAGGATCTTGCCAATAGCGACGCCGGCCGCACCGACGCCAGAGATCACAATATTCAGGTCCGCCATCTTCTTGCCGGTGATGCGCAATGCGTTTTCGAGCGCAGCGAGTGTGACCACAGCCGTGCCGTGCTGGTCGTCGTGGAAGACCGGGATGTCGAGCGCTGCTTTGAGCGCCTCTTCGACTTGGAACGCCCCGGGTGCTGCGATGTCTTCGAGGTTGATCCCACCGAAGGTTGGAGCAAGCCGGATGACGGTCTCGATAATCTCTTCGGGGCTCGACACGTCGAGGCAGATCGGGAAGGCGTCGACGCCACCGAACTCTTTAAATAACAGCGCCTTGCCCTCCATCACGGGCATGGCAGCCTTCGGGCCGATATTGCCGAGGCCAAGCACTGCGGTGCCGTCGGAGACGATTGCCACAGTGTTCTTGCGGATCGTGTACACGTCGGCCAGACGCTCGTCGGCTGCAATGGCGTTGCACACACGTGCGACGCCAGGGGTGTAGGCCATCGACAGGTCATCCATGTCGCCGACCGGGCAGAGCGACAGCACTTCGATCTTGCCGCCCTCATGCATCCGGAAGGTGCGGTCGTGCCACTCCTCGAGGGTGACGCCCTCGGTTGCCTGAACCGCAGACACGATCTCGGCTTGGTGGTCGACACTCGAGCAGTTGACGACAATGTCGCGCTCGAGTTCTTTGCCCTTGGCAACGAAGCCTTCGATCGCATAGATGTTGCCACCCGCCTCACCAATAGCCGTGCAGAGACGCCCGAGTACCCCCGGCACGTTGTCCAACGTGACATCGAGGGAGATCGAGTACTGCGTGGCGGGAGGCTTCGACATAAGAGTCGAAAGCTATCGCCGCCGACCCCAGACCAACTGTTGGGCGTTTCCGCTGTGCCAGGTTTTTTTTCACGGAATGGCTCCAACGAAACACCCGGCTCAAGGCGCCGGTAGATTCGTGGCTCGTGTGAACAACCCCCTCAAGGAGAAAACAATGCGTTCCAACAAGCTCACGGCCGTCGCGGTCATCGCCACCCTCGTCCTTGCCGCCTGCGGCAGCGACGACGCTTCCACCAGTGACGCCACGGCCGACACCGAGCCGCCGACCACCGAAGCAGCAGCCGGCGACGCCTGCTCGAATACGATCGAAGAAGGTGTACTCACAATCGCCACGGGCAACCCGGCATTCTTCCCGTGGGTTATCGACGACCTTCCCGAGTCGGGCCAAGGCTTCGAAGCCGCCGTCGCACTCGCCGTCGGCGAACAGATGGGCTACTCCGGCGACGCCGTCACCTGGGTCCGGACCGATTTCGATGCCGCCATCCAGCCCGGCGCGAAAGACTTCGACTTCAATCTCCAGCAGTTCTCGATCACTGACGAGCGCAAAGAGACGGTCGGCTTCTCCGCCCCGTACTACACCGCCAACCAAGCCATCGTTGCGCTCAACGGATCATCTGCCGAAGGCGCCGCCTCGATCGCTGACCTCAAAGACGTCAAGTTCGGCGCCCAAGCTGGCACGACCAGCTTCGCGTTCATCACCGACGTGATCCAGCCAACACAAGACGTCTTTGCCTACGACGACAACGTTGGCGCCAAGGCCGCACTCGAAGCCAACCAGATTGACGCTGCGGTGTTCGACCTTCCGACCGCCCTGTACGTGTCGGGCGTCGAAATCGAAGGCAGCTCAGTGGTGGGTCAGTTCCCAGCCGCAGCCGGCGGAACAACCGACGAATTCGGTCTGCTCCTCGAAAAGGACAGCCCCCTGACGCCGTGCGTCAACGCTGCACTGCAAGCGCTGACCGACTCCGGCGAACTCGCCGCAATCACGAACGAGTGGCTGTCCGAATTCACCGGCGCACCCGTCATCTCCGAATGATGCAGTAGTTGCGTATGGGGTCAGGCCCCTTTCGTAACTCTCTGCACCCTGTGACCCTTATGGACAGTCAGACACGCCGCGAGGCGTACGAACAGCGACAGCGACGGCGATCAATCGTCATCGCGTCGGCGAGCACGGCGGTCGTCATTGCGACGATTGCCGTGCTCGTTCCGCGGGCGCCCCGTTGGGACCGGGTAAAGAAATCGTTCTTCGACGGTGACATCTTCGCCGACTCGTTCCCCCGCCTCCTCGAAGCCTTTTGGCTCGACATCAAGATTTTCGCCTGGTCGGTCCCGTTGATCTTTGCCCTGTCGTTGGCGATCGCGGTCTCGCGTAATACGCGCTCGCCGGCGCTCTTCCCGCTGCGCGCCGCAGCAGTGATCTACACCGACGTGTTCCGCGGCATCCCCGTCATTTTGACAATCTTTCTCGTCGGCTTCGGCGTGCCGGGCCTCTTTGAATCACGCGCCTGGAGCAATCCCTTAATCTGGGGGTCCGCAGCGCTCATCCTCTCGTATTCGGCGTACGTGTCCGAAGAGATTCGCGCCGGTATCGAAGGCGTGCACGAAAGCCAGCGTGCCGCGGCCCGCTCGCTCGGCATGACCAGCACGCAGACCATGGCAAGCGTCGTTCTCCCCCAAGCCCTGCGCCGCATCGTCCCGCCGATGATGAACAGTCTCGTCTCGCTCCAGAAAGACGTTGCGCTCGTCAGCTTGATCGGCCCCGTCGAGATCCTCCGCCAG
>JBLIKS010000331.1:0-3264 GCA_047635555.1 Candidatus Azotimanducaceae bacterium | reverse complement strand
GAACCAGGGCTCTTGGTCGCGCGGAATGGTGTTGACGTATGGCGTCGAGACGGTGGCCGGGAACGACACCTGGCTGGCGCTCGCCCGCGCCATGAGCCGCGACAACAGATAGCGGGCGCGGTTCTTGCCGTGCGTGTCAACGACGGCGTCAAGGCTGTCGAGCCACTCCTCAGTTTCGACCGGGTCGATGTCGGGGAGCTGATGAACGTGTCCGTCGAAAATCATACGGAGGCCATTGTCGCAGGGTTTCCGCTCGGTAGCGATCAAGAATTCGCAACTGTCCGAAACTGTTCGGTGATCGACGAGTGCCTGGGTGGTCAGAAGCCGAAGTCGAAGCCCAATCGCTTGGCGCGTTGTAGATCATTTGTCGAGTTTGGGTCGGCCGGGCGAGGGAAGTTGTCGAGGAGCCGTCGGATTTCACGGACGTACATGTCGGTGAACTTGGTAACGCCAACGAAGTTGGGGTGTACGGCGTCTTGAAACCATTCCGGATGATGACGCGCTAGTTCGTGCCATCTGATCGTTGTCATGTTCGAATGACGAATGGAGCGGTCGTCGAGTGCCACATTAAACGCGTTGGCAATGTCGGGTCGGCTCGAATCGACGAGGGTGACCCAGGCAGTTGGTGCGTCCTCACCGATCTCGGCGAGGAGCTGATCGATGAGCTCGCCGGCGAAGACTCGGCTGTCTGGGCAGGCGCAGTTCTGCACGACGCCCAGGTCGTTCGTTCCGAGTTGGATCACCCACATCTTTGGCTCGACCCCTGATGCCATGACCGAGCGGATTCGGGCGATACCTGAATCCCGAAGGCCATGAAAGTTGAACGAGACTGCAATTCGGCGAGCGCTCAACCCTTCGACTTGGGCATCAATGCCTGCGGCTCGGAGCGTTGGGGCGATGTATGAGACGTTGCCTCCGGTCAGCGAGTCGCCGACGATGACCACATCAGGCCGGAGCGGGGCTGCGTCACCACGTCGACCCGACCCAGGAAGAGCGATAACCGTGATACATGCAAGCAAGACGACAATGATCTGGGCGGCTCCGGGATGGTGGCGCATGGGATCCAAGCTATCTCGGGGTCGTTGCCCGCGGTCAGCCCCGAACGGCTCTAGGTTGACATCGATGAGTCGACTCGAGATTTACACCGATGGTGCCTGCCAGGGAAACCCCGGACCAGGTGGCTGGGGTTGGGCTGCTGCACCCGACGGTGAGCCGAATGGCTCTGGCGGCGAAGCAGCATCCACGAACCAGCGGATGGAGATCTACGCAGTGATCGATGCGTTGCGGACCTACTCCAAGGTGGCCGACGAGCATGGGGCACCCGTGCCGATCGAGATCGTTTCCGACTCCACCTACGTGGTCAAGTGCTTCAATGACAAGTGGTGGGTCAAGTGGGAACGCAACGGCTGGAAGAACTCCAAGAAACAGCCGGTTGCCAACGACGATCTCTGGAAGCCGTTGATTGAACTGGTGCAGGCCAGCGACGTCACGTTCCGGTGGGTCAAGGGCCACAGCGGTGACCGGATGAACGACATGGTCGACGCACTGGCTGTCGCAGCAGTACCCCGTCGCAACTGACTGCTTCAGTTGCACCGCGAATGTGCCGAAAACTTGATCAGGCTGACGTCGCTCGGACGTTGCACAACATTACGATTTGATGACATGCGCACACTGAGATGGGGTCACTGGATGGTTGCTGCCGCGCTTGCAGCGGTTGGTGTTGTCGCGTCGCCCCCGCCAAGCACAGAGGCTGCCGTCGACGACATTGTCGCCATCGTGATCGAGGGCACCGGCTTCGGTCACGGCCGAGGCATGAGCCAGTGGGGCGCGTACGGGTACGCCGTCGACGAGCGCTGGGATTGGAAAGAGATTCTCGAGCACTACTACCGCGGCACCGAATCAGGAACCGTGCCAGCGTCAGAGCGAGTCCGTGTGCGGCTCACCAGCTTGGATGGCCAGAACACCATCGGACTCATTTCGCATGGTTCGCCCATTACCTGGAACGGCAAAACCCGAGCCTCGATGTACGCAAAGGAGACCTCCACCCCCGGGACGTTCGAAGTGTGGGGTTCGACTGGCCAGGCCTGTCCCGGAGCATCCAATCTGACCGTGCCCGATGGGGTGCCTGTCATTGCCACCGGCGCGCAGGGTGCGGCGGTCAAACAGATCCAGCAGTTCCTGCGGACGTATCAGCCGACAGCCGGAGGCATTGCCCTCGACGGCGACTTCGGCAACCAGACCCGAGGCCACCTGGTCGATTGGCAAAATGCCGCTGGCGTTGCGTTGGACGGCACGTGGGGGCCCGAAGATGCAGCGAAGGCCCGGACACTCATCGCGAACGACACGTCGTCGACGTTCTCGCTGCTTGGCACCCAGGCGGCAACCACTGGAAACCCGGTGAGGTTCACCATTGCTGGCGGCAACGACGTAAGCCTAGATCCCGAGCTTGCCCTCGGGCTCTGCGCGCCTGACCGGTCGGTCACGCACTACCGCGGCTCGATCGACGTGCTCCGCGGCGCGGCCGACGAGGGGGGCCGCACACCGGCCGGAACCCGCGTGGTCAACGACGTGAGTGCCGAGAACTACGTCCGCGGCGTCATCCCTCGTGAGGTGTCGGCATCGTGGGGCGACGCTGGCAATGGCGCAGGGATCAACGTTCTCCGAGCGCAGGCAGTCGCGGCCCGGTCGTACGGCCTCGAGCAACGGCGCAATTACTTCTACGACGGCACATCCACCCGCTCTGCCACCACCTGCGACACGACGGCGTGCCAGGTCTATGGCGGTGCTGCGCGGCGTGGCGCCGCCAACGGGAACCCAGAAGACCGCGAGGACCCACGTACCGATGCTGCGGTGGCGACGACTGCCAACGTCGTACGACGATGGCCGGCTGGCCACCCAAAGGTTGGACAGCTTGTCTCGACCGAGTTCTCCGCATCGAATGGGCCCCGCACGGCTGGCGGCGAGTTCCCGGCTGTCAACGACCTCGGCGACGACACCCTGTCGAATCCGAACCACCGCTGGACGCGAGTCATCGATGCCGACACACTGGAGTCGAAGTACGAGCTCGGCCAGCTCACCTCAGCATCGATGACCTCGACGCAGGACAGCCGGTACAAGGGATACGACGGGATCTGGTTTGACGACATCGTCTTGACCGGCAAGTCCGGAAGCGAGCGGATGAACTCGTGGGACTTCCGAAACGCCTTCAACCTGCCGTCACCAGGCTTTACCGTTCGGGTCGTTCGTGAAATCTCGACGCCCACC
>JBLIKS010000330.1:0-3270 GCA_047635555.1 Candidatus Azotimanducaceae bacterium | reverse complement strand
AGCCTTGACCTGCCGTCGTCGCAACCGTCGAGCAATCGACATGCGAGGCCGTGGCGTTGCATCTAGCGATCAACCCGAACCCACGCCCAGATCCGAAGCGCCACTCTGATCTTGGCGGGCAGCTGCTGCGGTGGCTGCGTAGCGCCGATCACGCGTCGCGGGTCTCGAAATAGCAACGAAACTCGTCACGACCCTTGCACCTCGGATTACAGGCCTGTAAGTTTCTTCTCGTCGGGAATCCGTGAGGGACCCGGGCTGAATGACTGTTCCCGCCAAGAGCGGGTTTGACTGAACCAGTGGGGACCTAAGGTCGGGCGACCCCGCAACTCTCACACGTCGCTAGTTCGTCGTGCGTGGAGGTGCCCAGTGGTGGTTCAGGTTCCCAAATTGATAGTGCCGACCGTTCGTCGTTGTTGGGCGTTGTCGCCTTGCGAGGCAGCGGGAGAGGCAGGCGGTTCACTCCGGTCGACGTCTCGTGCGTCGCGTGCTGGGATGGAGTTCGGACCTGCCGACGATCCGTCTCTATCGGCGGCCGAAGCTGCTCGACGTGCTCGGGGCAAGGTGCGCCGGTATTGCGCGGCCAATCGGTTGAACCGGTTGGGCACGCTTACGTACGCCGGCGACGGCTGCCATGACATGACCGAGCTGATCACGCACCTCGGAGCCTTCTTCCGTGGGCTACGGCGTGAGCTGGGTGGCGACCCGTTCGCGTATGTGTGGGTGCAATGGCCGGGCTAAACGACTTCGATCCAGCTGCGTTCGTGGAGGCGTCGTGCCGGCGCCAGGGAGTGCCGGTCAAGGTTTCCGATTCGGGGGTGCATCGTGACGTGGCGCTGCTGCTGTCAGGCCGTACGGGCCGAGGTGCCGCGTCAGCGGCACTCGGCGGGCGGGCTGTCTCAGACTCGCCAGACAAGACCAACCCGGTCGGGGTTGAAGCTGCCACCACGGACGTCGGTGGGTGCAACGACGGCGTGATCGAGGACTGCTCGGATGATCGCGTGCTGACGGGTGAGGTTGAGTTCGGACCATTGAGCGTGTAGAGCTTCGCCATTGCCAATGAACCCGGCGAGCGAATCGGTGCGAGTGATGCGATCCAATCGGCGCTGAGCGTCGCGTATGCGACCTTCGATCGGCTCTCGGGCGGTGAGCCATTCGCGCATTGTGATCTGTTTGGCGGCGTAGGCCTGGGCGAGTTCATCGAGTTGTCGGCTGTCGTCGCCCATGTTGTCCGACAGTGCCGCAGCACGCTCGTCCTGTGCCGCACGCCCTGCAATCACATCGGCAAGCTCCGGTGTGTCCAATCGGTACAGCACGGCAGCACCAGCAAGCTGCTCGACAGGTTCCGCGACCACGGTGAGGCGCCCACAACCTCGATGATTGGGGCCTCCCATGCACACGTAGCGGCGTGAACTCTCGCGCCGTGACGAGAACAGCGTGTGACTGCAGCGACCACAGCGCAACAGCCCTGACAGCAGATACCTGCGCGGTGTGCGCCTGCCGGTGTTGCGCTTCTGTTCCAGCATCGCAAGCATCCGGGTTCGGTCGGCTGGCGTGATGATTAGTTCCCACACAGCGTCTCCGATCACCTCGCCGCGATGCTGGCGCAACCCAGCAATGCGCGGCGAGATCAGCATGTCGCGAATCGTCGTGGTCCGCCACGCCTTGCCGAACACCGTGGTGATGCCCTGGTCATCCATCCACATCGCCAGTGATCGCAGACTCTCACCCGCCAGAAAGCAGGCGACCAACACGCGGATCACCTCGGCCTCGTCACGCCGATGCGTGATCCGGTCGCTCTCGAACCCGAACGGACGCCGCGAGCCGCCGTGCGGACGCCCACTCGCCGCGACCTCGTCAAGCTTGCGCTTGACCCGTCGACTCTTGGCCCGAGATTCATCGGCAGCGATCGCAGACATGACACGCGCCATCGTCAACCCGTCCCCGTTCAGCGCGTCCACCGGACCGCCAGCCACGAACCGCACATCGCGTACGCCGGCTGCTTCGATCACCTCGACAAACTGCTCCAGCTCGATCGGGCGGCGCGTCAAACGGTCCTGGTGATACACGAGCACCCCGTCGCGGACTCCGTCACGCAGGTCAGCAAGCATGTCCTCATACCGGGGCCGGCGCTTTCCCTTGAACGCGGAAACATCGTTGTCGACGTACTCCTCCGAAATCGTCCAACCCTCCGACGCGGCCAGCTTGCGACAGTCCTCCAACTGGCGTTGCACACCCAGCCCCGTGCCCTCCTGGTCCGACGAGATACGGGCGTACACAGCTGCAGCGGCGGGTTTCGACATGGGGGTTCTATTAACGGAGGTTGGTGAACCTGATCCCAGTGTGCATGCACCGTCACCACAAGATTGACGACGAAGGCTGGGTCATCGAGCTTGGGCGCCGACGTGCGCTAACGCTGCAACCGGCACCAGCAGCGGGCTCTGGCCACTGCGGCGAAAGGGGGACAAGATGCGGTGTTGCATCGGGCCCAGCCATCAACTCAGTACCAATCCCGTTGGGCGGCCACCCGCCCCTGCCGGATCAAACGTCATGTCACAGTGAAAACACCGGAACATATGACAAACGCCTCGCCGACGAATTGGCGATGCCCGTCACGTCATTCGATGATGAACTCTCCGAGCGAGCAGCCTGCAGCCTGCAGCCTCGATCGAAATCAGTGGCAGCAGCTTGTTGGGGGATGCACCTGGAGTCTGAGGCGGTACATACTGCGCAGCGCATAACATGGTCATTTCAGACGCCCGAGAGCGAGCATCGAAGTCATCAGCGGCGATGGCAGCCTGGGCAGCGGAGGACTTTTCCAGCTTGAAGTAGTTCGGCCAGTTTGCCGACCGTGCACTGCCGTGCGGGCCATTCGCCGCAGCTGGTCCTGCAGTCGGCAGAGCCCTACCAAACAAACATGGCCGACAGATCGACGCACATCGCTCCTTCAGCATCGAGACCGTCGCCACTTCACAGTCGACGGTCCCAACGTGGAAGGCCAGCAAACGAGCCAGTAAGGCGCTCGCCGGCGCTCCTTCAACAGGCCCTTAGTGACCGGTCCTCAGTCGTCAAGCGTTACAGGGCGGCAATCGTTCGCGCAGCCGGTGGCGGAGTTGGCGAAGCCAGGTGCAGCGGATCGATGGAGCACCGCACCAGCCGGCGAGAAGCAAATCAACTGCTTGCCGTCCGGGACGTCGATGCTCGGGCTTTCTGCATCCTGATCAACAACAGCGGTGCCATCAACGATCAGGCTGTAGCCGTCGTGATCGAGCG
>JBLIKS010000329.1:0-3275 GCA_047635555.1 Candidatus Azotimanducaceae bacterium | reverse complement strand
TGCCCGACGGCAGGAAAGGAGCAAGGGCTGGCCGCTCCCCCACAGCGCGCAGCACACGCATCGTTGCGTCGAGCACATCGGGGTCGAGATACGCCGTGAACACATCCGGCAGCACGATCACCGTGGTGTTGCCGACACCATCGGAACTCTCGACAATCGGGACATCGAGCGCGGCGAGCCGAGTGCGTAACGAGCCGGTCGGGACACGGGGTAGATCGATGATGCCCAGACCCTTCTCGAAGATCGGCACGGTCAGCCGCTGCAGCGGACCGACGACGCGGGCACCCGCCTGGGCCATTGGTAACAGTGACTCGAATCGGCTCAACAGTGCGTCTCGGACGCGCAACCGCCGGCGGCTCTCCGGGTGACGTTCGAGAAAGCGCGACTTCAATTCCGGGATATCCACCTGGACCGGGCAGCGCCCCGTGCATGCCCCACACGACAGGCATCGACGCATCGAATCGGCAACATCGTCGGCCAGATCGGCGTCGTCAGGGTTTGCGAGCCAACCGCGCAGCAGATCAGCCCGGCCCTTCGGCGAGAGCCGCGGATCCAATGTCACCTTGTACGACGGACACATCACTTCGGCCTCACCCCAGTGATGGCAGATGCCGTTTCCGTTGCAGCCAAAGGCGCTGTCGAACTCCTGTCGATCGGCAACCGGGACGGACCGGTCGCTGTGAACTCGCAGCGGCACTCCGTCGATCTTCGTGATCGGCGGAGCACCTTCCAATGGTGCGTAGAGCTTGCCGGGGTTCAAGATGTTGCGTGGATCGAACGCCGTCTTGATTTGCTGCATTCGCCGGACGGTGTCGTCGTCAAGGTCGAGATATTCGCCGCGGAATCCCCGACCGTGCTCACCCCACAACACCCCACCGAAACTCGCGACAAGCGCATGCACCTCGTCCGAGATCGTTCGCAGCAGCCGCTCGTGCGACTCGTCGTACAGGTCGAGCGCAGGGCGGACGTGGATGCAGCCGACATCGGCGTGGCCGAACATGCCGTAGCTCAAGCCGTGCGAGTCGAGCAGGCTGCGGTAGCCGGCAACGAACTCCTCAAGACGATGTGGTGGTACCGCACAGTCTTCGACAAACGCGATCGAGCGCCTGCCGTCGACAGCCTGGCCAAGCAGACCAACAGCGTCGGCACGAACCTTCCAGACCGCCGCGATGTCAGCCGCGTCGGACGTGGCTGCCATTGCTGTCGCTGTTGAACCCGATCCCGCGGCCAGCAGATCCTGCAGTTCATCGAGGCCGCCGCGACCATCGAACTCCATGAGCAACAGCGACCCCGACGCGTCGAATGATGTGCCGAGCAGTGATGCCAATCTGGGGAACGCTGGTGATGCCGTCGCCAACGAGATGGTCCGCTCATCAAGGCACTCGATGGCGATTGGTGCGGTCACCTTGAGCCGGTTTGCGTCGCGGATGGCGTCCTCGAAGCGTGGATAGGCGATCACCGCGAGCTGCGGTTGTCGAGTGAGGGGTTCGAGGTGCACGGTGATTTGACCGAACAGCGCCAGCGTGCCCTCCGAGCCCGTGAGGATCTTCGGGAAGTCGAGGCCCGGCCCGGCAGTGGCGTCGGCAAGGTTGTAGCCAGAGAACCCGCGCGGTACGTCGGGGAAAGCATCAGGGTTGAGGCCCGTCGTCGCGTCGCGAACAAGACGATGCAGGTCGCCGAGACGATCAGTTCGCTGCACCATGTGATCAAGCCCGGCTTTGGTGACCTTGCCCACGCTCCAGGGTGTGCCATCGGCCAAGACGGCTTCGAGGCCGAGCACGTGCTTGTTCGTGCGGCCATAGACGAGCGAACCCTTCCCGGCGGCATCGGTCGAAACCATGCCGCCGACCGTTGCTCGCGAGCCCGTCGAGACGTGCGGGGCAAAGAACAGTCCGTGCGGCTTCAGTGCAGCGTTGAGTTGACCGAGCACGACGCCCGGCTGCACCACAGCGACTTGTGCATCTGGATCGATTGAAATGATCCGGTTCATGGCGCGCCGCGTGTCGATGACCAAACCGTTGGTCAGCGACTGCCCGTTGGTGCCGGTGCCCCCACCGCGTGCGACCAGGGCGAACGGCGCCTCTCGCTCATGGTTGACCCTGGCAATCGCTGCAAGGTCATCGATCGACGTGGGAACAACAACGCCGACCGGCTGCAGTTGATACACAGAATTGTCGGTCCCGTAGACGATGCGAGCGGCGGCATCGTGCTCGACGCTCCCGCAAAAGCCAGCCGACCTCAGTGCAATCTCGAAGGCTGCGACGTTCATCAACGCCATGTTCTCACAGGGTCCCGGTGAGCACGGCAGCTTGCAAGGCGAATTCAGGCGGGAACGTGACGTTGAACGGCATCAGCGAATTGAGCGGCGCTGCGCCCCAACCGGTATCGGTTGCGACTGGCGTTCTGTTCGAGGTAGCCCCGAGCGACCAGCGCCCTGACCACCCGGTGGGCAGTACTCGGGCTCAGGCCACAGAGCCGAGCGATCTCGTTCACCCCTCGCTCGGGGACGTCGAGGAAACACTCGATGACGTCAAGGGTCCGCGAGATTGATTGGGTCCCAGAACGCTGCATGGCGTGCGACAACGGCGTGTTCACGATGACGGGAACGCCGTGTGTCATTTCAATATGAGGCCCGCATTGGGGAGCATCGGGAAGCACGTGCACATTTAAGCCGATGACTCTCAACTGTCGGGTGTCAGTGCGCCACTCGAGGCTCTGACATTTGTCACAACAGGACACGCGCGACCAGGTCGCGTCATTCGGCGGCATCGGGCCCGTGAGTAACTCTTCGGCTCGCTGCACAGATCAGGTGCAGATCAGGTGCAGATCAGGTGCAGATCAGGTGCAGATCAGGTGCAGATCAGGTGCGGATCGTAGAGGCCATTGAGCTCAGGCGGCGCGCGACCGACCGCGGCACGATGCCACTGGTCGCCACGAGACCCTTGTACAACATCCCAGGAACGATGATCGTCCGATTCTTGGCCACGCCATCGAGGCCAGCTGAGGCCACCGACTCGACCGAGGTCCACGCAAAGTTGGGGAACGTGGCTTCGTAATCACTTGTGTTGCTGCGCTCTTGGAACTCGGTCTTTGTCAGGCCGGGGCAAAGCGCACTGACATTCACTCCGGTTCCGCGCATCTCCTCGTGGAGCGCCTCGGTCAAACTGGTCACATATGCCTTCGTTGCGGCATAGACCGCCAAACCTGGGGACGCCTGGAAGCTGGCCACGCTCGACACGTTGAGGAGGTAACCACGTCCCCGTTCACGCATTGCA
>JBLIKS010000328.1:0-3322 GCA_047635555.1 Candidatus Azotimanducaceae bacterium | reverse complement strand
GTGGCTGACACGTCCTGCGTGGATTGGACGTTGGTGAGGACGACCGAGATGGCGAACCGTGGATTTTCAGCGGGAGCGAACGCGATGATCCAGGCATGGGAGAGGTCGGGGTTGCTCTCGAGGCCGAGTTCGGCGGTGCCGGTCTTGGCTGCTGCTTGGATGCCGCCGTTGAGGGTCATGCAGCAGCTGGCTGTGCCTGACTGGACCACGCCGATCATGAACTCGGTTTCGAGTGCCGCAGTTGCGGGTGAAATCGGGGTCTTCCACACGCTCGGGGAGGTGCGGTTGAGTTCCCGACCGGCCCGATCGAATGTGGCATCGACGACGTACGGGGACATCATTTGGCCGCCGTTTGCAACCGCACCGGCGACCATTGCCATGTGCAGCGGCACCATCTGGACTTCGCTCTGGCCGAAGCCGCGGATTGCCAAAAGTGGCAACTTCTCGTTGAGGTTCTCTGTGTTGCCAATCGTCGAGGTCGCGGCGCGGGGCAGGTCGATTGGTAGCTGCTCACCGATGCCCCAATCTTGCGTGCCGGCAACGAATCGGTCGACGCCCAGTTCGATGGCGGTCTTGGCGAACGGGATGTTGCAGCTCCGACGGAACACTTCGGCCATGTCGCCGCCGCATTCGCTGCCGTTGTAGTTGTTGATCGGGTCGTTGGTCTGGGGCGGTACGTATTGCCGCTCGGTTGGGAAGTTTGTCTCACGGGTGAGCACACCGGTTTCGAGTCCAATGCCAGTGGTGATGACCTTGAAGGTCGATCCGGGCATGTAGCGCTCTTGGTAGGCGTTGGCCAGCAGCGGGTTGCCGTCGGCATTCTGCAGCTCGGTGATGGCGTTTTGAGCCTCTTCGAAGGGCACGCCGACGAAATCGTTGGGGTCATAGGCCGGGTTCGAGTACATCGCAATGATGGCGCCGGTGGTCGGATCGATCACGGTGACCGACCCTTCGCGGTTACCGAGGGCGAACTTTGCTGCGAGCTGTGCGTCGTGGCGCAGCGTGAGCTGCACGCTGCCAGCGTTGTCGACGGTGCCGTCGAGAAGGTTGCCGAGGCCGCGCACCTGCTGGGCTGGGGTCGAGCCGACGAGCACCTCGCCGAACTGCCGCTCGACCTGGGTCGACCCGAAGTTTTTCGTGAAATAGCCGGTGACGTTCGACATCACGTCGCCGGTCGGGTAGTCACGTACGAAGTCGAGGTTCTCGTTGGTGGTGTCGGGGACGGACCGCGCAACGACCACGCCGTCGGCCGAAACAATGTCGCCGCGCGGTCGATTGAATTCGCGCAAAACCTGGCGGGTGTTGTCGAACTTGGCGTCGAGCTCTTCTTTCTGGCCGACCTGCCAGTAGTTGAGCGCGACGAACAGGACGACGTAACAGACCATCAGGCCGACCGCGAGCTGGCGGATCTTTTGATTCACGACACGGCCTCGACGAAGTCGGCGGGGGTCTCGCCGCGCTTGACCGCTTTGCGGATTCGACGCGACAGCCGCCATGCCTTCCAGCGCTCGCCGGTGGTTGGGTCGTCGGGCAGCTCGCCAAGCCGGCGCGCTGCGGAGTCGCTGACGCGGATCAGGAGTGCGAGGAGGATGTAGTTCGAGAGCAGCGACGAGCCGCCGTAGCTGACGAACGGGAGGGTGATGCCGGTGAGCGGGATTACTTTGAGGACGCCGCCGATGATGATGAATGCCTGGACGCCGACGATGGTCGTGAGGCCGGTGGCAAGCAACTTTTCGAACGTGCGGTCGGTGCGCAATGCCGTGCGTAGCCCGGCGCCGACGATGAGGACGTACGACATCAGGATCGACGTCGCTCCAATGAGGCCGAACTCTTCGCCGATCGAAGCGAAGATGAAGTCGTTCTGTGCTTCAGGGACTTGGCCGGGGTTGCCGCGCCCGAGGCCCGTCCCGAGCAGGCCGCCGTCGGCCAGGCCGTACAGCGCCTGGATGGTCTGGTAGCCCCCGCCGAGCGGGTCGTCCCACGGATTAATCCAGTTGCTGACGCGAGTCTGGACGTGGCCAAAGTTCGACCACGAGAACCAGGCTGCTCCACCGAACAAGATGACGCCGACGAAGAGGTAGCCAGCGTTTTCGGTGGCGACCCACATCATCACGACGAAGAGGGTGAAGAAGAGGAGCGATGAGCCGAGGTCGCGTTCGCCGACCATGACGACCACAGCGAACCCCCACGCCACGATGATCGGCAAGATGTAGCGCGGCTCGGGGAGGTAGAACGGGCCGACCTTCCAGGTCTTTGCAGCAATGAGTTCGCGTCGCTCGGCGAGGTAGGCGGCGAAGAAGATGGCGAGCGCGATTTTGGCGAACTCGCCGGGCTGGAAGTTGATCGGGCCGATACTCACCCAGATGCGTGCCCCGTTGAAGGTTTGGCCGACGCCGGGCACCATGGGCAGCAGCAGCAGGAACGCTCCGGCAACAAAGAACAGCCACTTTTTGTTGGCCAGGTCGGTGGTGCGTTGAACGAACAGCAGGGTGCCGACGAAAATCCCGATGGCCATCAGGCTCCACGTGGCTTGGAGGCCAGCGAGGCGGTCGTCGAGCCGCGTGATCATCACGAAGCCGATGCCGTGGAGGAGTGCGGCGAGGGGCAAGAGTGTGCCATCGGCGCCGCGTGCAACGAGACGGATGACGATGTGTGCGCACACGAGCAGGCCGAGCAGGATGGCGACGAACACGACGATCCCCGGTGGGATTTCGGCGTTCGTGCCGAGCGCGGCGACGGCGTAGGCAACAGCGGTAATCAGCCCCGCCATGACAATCAGCGTCAGTTCGGTGTTGCGTCGCCGTGCGGCAATGGGCGAGCGCGTTCGGTGACCGGGTTGATCGTCGATCAGTCCGTCAGCCATTGTGGTCAGGGCGCCGTTGTGGTTGCGGCTGCAGTCGTTCGCGGTGCAGTCGTTCGAGGTGTTGTCGTTCGAGGTGTTGTTGTGCGAGGTGCAGTTGTCGCCACGGTGACGGCACTCGTTGGCGCAACAACCTTGACCGTCGTGGGCGGGACCGTGGTGGTCGTGGTTGAGGTCGGTGGGATGGTCGAGGTTGGTGGGATTGTGGTGATGAACGCGACGGCGTCGCTACGCGTGTCGAAGCGGGGGCGAGCCTCGATTGCCTTGATGGTGTCGTTGTCGAGAATGCCGCGGGCGGGGCCCCCCGAATCGACGGTTGGGTCGAACCACAGCACACCGTCGGTTTGGCCCTTGTAAATGGTGGCGATGTCATCGTTGTTGAACTCGATGTAGTAGCCGCGGCGCGCCCACGAAGCAAAGACTGCGAAACCAACCACGATTGCGGCAGCGAGCACCATGCTG
>JBLIKS010000327.1:0-3348 GCA_047635555.1 Candidatus Azotimanducaceae bacterium | reverse complement strand
GGTCCCCATTTCCGACCCCGGTGCGCCCGCGTCCGAAGCACCTGTGGTGACCGAGGCGATCATTCCTGCTGAACAGGTCGCGAAGGTCGTCGAGGTGTCACTCGTCGAGTGGGCTGTTGAGTCACCGGTCGAGTTGATTCCTGGCGTCATCACGTTCGACGTCACCAACGACGGCGACTTTCCACACCACTTCGCGATTGCTCGCGGCGAAAGCTACGAGACACTTCCGCAGCTCGCTGACGGCTCTATCGATGAAGCAACGCTCGGTGCCGACTTCCTCGGTCGCACCAGCAACATGCAGAGCGGCGGTGCCGAGACCATCGAGTTTGATCTTGAGCCGGGCAACTACGTGTTCTTCTGCAACATTGCCACTGCCGTGAGTCATGCAGCCCAGGGCCAGGTGCTCTCCGTCATCGTCGCTGACGTCGCCCTCTAACCAAAACCGGCCCACTCCATCGCTCAGCCTTTGGCGCGGCCGGTCATTCCAAAGAGCTTGCCGGCGACCTTGCGGATCTGAATTTCGTCCGAGCCCTCGGTGATTCGGTAGCGACGATGGTGACGGTAGATGTGCTCAAACGGCATCGCCCGGTTGTAGCCCATACCGCCACACGTCTGCATCGCCTGATCGGCGGCGTTGCAGGCAAAGCGGTTGGCGCGGTAGTTGCACATCGCGACCTTGTCGGTGATCTCCATATGGTCAACACCCGTGTCGAGCTGCCATGCCGTCTTCCAGATAAGGGCACGCAACATTTCGGCTTCGGTGGCGAGTTCGGCGAGTGGGAATTGAATTGCCTGGTTCGTCGAGAGGGTCTTGCCGAACGTGGTGCGGTTATTGGCATAGGCAACTGCGGTGTCGATGCAGTGCAGCCCGGCTCCGAGCGACGACGCTGCCTGGCGGATCCGGTTCTCGTGCACGAACAGTTGGGCGGTCATCAAGCCGAGCCCTTCGTCGCCGAGGATCGTGTCATCATTGACCCGCACTTCGTTCAACCGAACATGGGCGTGATCGGTCGGCATGTTGAAGGTCCACATGAACTCTTCGATCTTGAAGCCGGGTGAATCGGTCGGCACGATGAAGCAGGTGATACCGCGTCCGTCGCCCGGCTCACCAGATGTGCGGGCAAAGATGTAGTCGTGGGTGGCGTGGTGGAGGCCGGTGTTCCAGTACTTCTCACCGCTGATGACCCATTCGTCACCGTCACGTGTCGCAGTGGTTTCCATCCAGGTGGCGTCGGAGCCGTGAAGCGGTTCGGTCAGCCCGAAACCGATGCGCGCCGTGCCGGCAAGCATTTTTGGGATCCATTCGGCTTGCTGCTCCGGCGATCCGTACTTCTCCATCATCAAGACGGTGACGAGGTTGCCGACGATCGAGCTCTCGTTCTGCAAGTCGTTGTGAAGGCCAAGCCCCTTGCGCGCCAAATGTTCACGCACGATCGCCATGTCGAGGCTGCCCAGGTTTTTGCCGCCAAACCGTTCCGGCAACTGCTGCCGATAGAAACCAGCTTCGTCGGCCGCGACGCGCATCCGGCGCAGCAGGCCTTCCCACTCGGCATTTGGCAGGCCGTCACGGTCCCAGTCGGTCCGGCTGTCTTCGCGACGGCGGTCGAAGAATCGGATGTTGTCGTCTTCGTCCTCCATCGGCTTGATCACGTCAACAATGAATTGATCGAGCTCGCCGAGGAGTTGCTGCGTCGATGCGGGGATGTCGAAGTCCATCAGCAAAACGTACTGGCCGCTCCCCCGACACATCCGAGCGGAGCCGGTCCACGCGGTCGCAGCGTTGCTGAACACCAACCCGCAATTTTCATGTTCGACAGTCCGAAGCGTCACACTTCGGTCAGACCAAACTGTGACAATCAGAGTGTCAGCCTCGAGTTCGGAACGAACCCCATCGTCTGCTCGACAAGAGCCGACGCTCTATCACACTCAAGCGACCGAGATGCCGTCGCCGGGGAGGCGATCGACGTCGAGGTCGTCGGAGCACGGGTAGGCCCCGCGCATCCAGAGCGGAGCGCGAAAATGACTCCATTTACCCTCGACCTGAGCAAGCCGATCGGCGACGGCGAACAGCGCAGCATTGTTGAATCCGAGGCCGCAGTGACTCCCGTAGACACGGATGTTCTCGGCGCGTTCGGTGCGACGTGTGAGTGCCGTTTGCCAGTGCACCACACCATCGGTCTTCGAGTAGATCGAGGTCGACGGCACCTCGAGGTGCGCGAGATAGCCAGCGCGCACGCTCCGAGACGTAGCGAAGTCCGGCGAATGCAGCCGCTGGAGACGTTTCCAAAGTATCTGCGCTGAGGAACCGTCTTCGGCGACCATCTGGATCGGGCTACCGAGGGTGATTACCTGACGAACCTTGTCGGGCGCGGCACGTGCCAGCTCGCGAGCGAAGATGCCACCGAGGCTCCAACCAACGATCGACACCGGGGCTTCGGCCCGGCCCGACACGCGTTCGAGTAGCGCACCGAGACCCTCGAGGATCTCCGGCGTCGGCCCAAGGTTGTTACCAAGGCGCCAGCCGTGGGAGTGGTAGCCGAGGTCGCGGAGTAAGTGGCGCAGCGGCCTGGTGGATCCGTCGCCAGCAGTAAACCCGGGGAGCACGATCACGTGGTGGCCGTCGCCCTTCGGCATCCTCCGCAACAGCGGGAGCGCTGCACTCATTGCGATGCGCTCGCCGAATGCCCGGTATTCGAGTGCCACCATCCATGCCGGCGGTGCGCTGATGTTTGTTTTCGTTGCCATTGACTCCCCAGTCATCCCGCCACGATGTAACGAAAAAATCAACGTAGTACACGTTCAGTCAAAGCACGAAGGTCTGGCACGCTGGGCTGCATGGACGACATCTCCAATCCGCCAATGGACCAGCTCCCACCCGAGCCGACTCCGTTCCGCGGCGTCGTCAACGACACATATGCCGAGTCGACTCCGGATTGGCCGCCGCCGCTCCGGCCTCCGGCTGGCGCTCCGAACATCATTGTCATCATGGTGGACGACCTCGGGTTCGGACAGCTGTCGTGCTTCGGCGGCCCGATCGAGGCGCCACACCTCTCGGCACTTGCCGACAAGGGGTTGCGGTACACGAACTTCCACACGACTGCGTTGTGCTCGCCGAGCCGGGCTGCGCTACTTACGGGCCGCAACCATCACTCGGTCGGCTTCGCCACCATTGCCGAAATGGCAAGCGGCTTCCCCGGCGCCAATGCGTTCCTGCCGAAGAGCGCTGCGTCGATCGCCGAGGTGTTGAAACAGACCGGCTACTCCACCTACTGTGCCGGCAAGTGGCACCTGACGCCGACCTCAGAGCAGACCGCTGCTGGCCCCTTCGACCGTTGGCCAATCGGGCTC
>JBLIKS010000326.1:0-3352 GCA_047635555.1 Candidatus Azotimanducaceae bacterium | reverse complement strand
CTCAACGCTCACTGAGTTCGGCATCAACGCAGCCCTGTTCGGCATGGTCGCTCACGGATTGATCACGGGCATGCTCTTCTTCATTGCCGGTTCGGTGAAACACCGTTTCCACACGCTCGAAATTAGCCGTCTCGGCGGCATGCTCATCCAGATGCCGAAGATGGGCTGGATCCTTGGCTTTGCGTCGATGGCATCGCTGGGCTTGCCCGGCCTCGCTGGCTTCTGGGGTGAGTTCCCCGCCATCTTGTCGGCGTACCAGCCGGGCTTCGGTCTGAACGAAGTGCTCTTCCGAGTCTGCATGGTCATCGCAGCCATCGGCACCGTGCTTGCTGCGGCATACCTGCTGTGGCTCTACCAGCGCACTGCGTTTGGCCAGCCGCCGGCCGAGTTCTCGGGTGGCGCAGCACACAGCCTGAGCGCAGGTGCCGGCGAGCACGCTGCCGATGACCACGACTCCGACATCGAAGATGTCCGGCCCACCGAGTGGATGGCGTGGACACCGTTCCTCATCGCCATCGTCGTCTTTGGTGTGTACCCGCAACTGATGTTCAAGGTGATGGATCCTGCGGTCACACAGATGGTTCAAACCCTCGGGAAGTCACTGGGCTGATGCTCGCTTCCTTGTTCGCCCAAGCAACCGACTGGGTCGCGCCAACGATCGACTGGCATGCTGTCGCGCCTGAACTCGTGCTCGTGCTCGGCATCAACATCATTTTGCTGCTCGATCTCAGCCTGGCTGACTCCAAGAAATGGGTCCTCGCCACACTCACGGGATTCGTCATGCTCGGGGCGCTCGTCCCGGTCGTCACGTTGTTTGTGATCGGCGACGATTCTCGGTCGATGTTCGGCGGTCGCTATGTGATCGACGAGTACGCCCTTGTCCTCAAGGGGTTCTTCTTATTGGTTGCCTACGTGGTGATCTTGATGAGCCAGACCGAACTTGAAGAGGGCAGCTACTACCAGGGCGAGTTCTACGTCCTCATGCTGTGCTCGGTGCTCGGCATGGTGATGATGACCTCATCGCGTGACCTCGTCTCGATCTTCGTCGCACTCGAACTGCTGTCGATTCCGGCCTACATGTTGGCTGCCTGGAACAAGCGCAATCCCAAGTCGAACGAAGCGGGTATGAAGTACTACCTGCTCGGCGTGTTCGCCTCGGCCATCATGTTGTACGGCATGAGCCTGCTGTTCGGCGCCACCAACTCGACGCTGCTCACCGAGATCGGTGCCACGCTCGTTGACGGCAACCTCAGCGGCATCGAAGTCGTCGGGGTGGTGTTCGTCATCTCCGGGTTCGCCTTCAAGATTTCAGCGGTCCCGTTCCACACCTGGGCGCCTGACACGTACGAAGGCGCACCGACGCCGGTCACTGCGTTCTTGTCGGTTGCCTCCAAGGCTGCTGGTTTTGTCGCCCTCGTGTCGATCATCTACTTGGCCTTCCCGAACGCCTCAGACGTTTACCAGCCGTTCATTTGGGTCCTCGCTGCACTGACGATGACCGTCGGCAACGTGCTCGCCCTACGCCAAACCAACATCGTCCGCATGCTGGCCTACTCGTCGGTCAGCCAGGGTGGCTTCATCCTGATGCCTCTGGCGTTCGCCGGCGAGGCAAATGCGTCAGGCTCTGCCCTCAACGCGGTGGTCGTTTACCTGCTCGTCTATGGCTTTATGAACCTCGGTGCGTTTGCCACAGTGATCGCCATCAGCCGCAAGACTCGTAGCGGTGAAATTTCCAGCTTCGGCGGCCTCTTTGGCTACGCACCTGGCATGGCGGTGCTGGTCACGATGTTCTTCGCTTCGCTCGCGGGCATTCCACCGCTCGGTGGCTGGTTCGCCAAGTTCAACGCCTTCAAGGCCGTGCTCGATGCTCAGAGCAGCTGGGCGTACGTGCTGGCTTCGATCGCTGCGGTCAACACAGTCATCTCTGCTGCGTACTACATGAAGGTGCTCCGCACTGTCTGGATGGACGATGCTCCTGACGGCGACACCAGCCCGATCAACACACCCAGCCCGATCAAAGCAGCTCTTGGCCTCACCCTCGTCGGCACCCTTGTCGTCGGTGTGTACCCGCAGTCGGTTGCCAACTTCGGCGACCTCGAAGACCTCACCGGCACCACCGAACTGGTCGTCGTCGACGCCGGCGGCTGACCCGGCACAGATTCCAGGTCGCCCGCCACGGTCGTGGCCGGGTCGACTCTGCAGGCACCCAACAAGACGATGACTGCACTCCACAATCCCACTTTCCGCAGGCAGCTCACACCAGACAGCCTGGCTCGCCGCGGCGGCGCGCGGCCGGCGTGTTCCAGAATCTGAACGGATTCGTCGCGCAGCGAGCGATCTCGACTGCTTTTCGGGAAGACTCGGCCGGGTGATTCCCTTCGACGAGTTCATGCGAGACGCCCTGTACGGCGAGGCCGGGTTCTACACCAAGCCGGACGGAGGGCATGCCGGTCGGCGCGGAGATTTCCTGACGTCGCCCGAGGTCGGGCCACTTTTCGGTGCGGTCGTGGCCAACTACCTCGACGCCGTCTGGAAACGCATCGGTGAACCGGACGAGTTCACAGTGGTCGACGTTGGCGCAGGGCCCGGCACGCTGGCTCGCTCGATTGCGGCCGCCCGTCCGCGCTGTTCTGACGCCATGCGGTTTATTGCTGTCGAACTATCTGCCGGCCAGCGCGATCGTCACCCTGACGGCATCGAATCGACAGCAACGATGCCGACCGAACCATTCGACGGTGTGATCATCGCGAATGAGCTGCTCGACAACCTTCCGTTTCGTCTGGCCGTCTTTGACAATGGTTGGCGCGAGGCCTACATCGTTCGTGATTCGCAGGGTCGACCGATGGAGACGCTCTCGGCTCCGTTCGATCCGCCACCAGCGCAACTCCTGCAGGCGGCCACGCTTGGCGCCCGCGTCCCACTTGTCGAGCAAGCGCGTGAGTGGGTTGAAACTGCGCGGCAACTCGTTCGCAACGGCACGGTCCTTGCCATTGATTATGGCGTTCCGCTGACTGCCGAGCTTGCTCAGCGACCGTGGCGTGACTGGCTACGGACATATCGTGGCAACGAGCGTGGAGAGCACTATCTCAGCGCGCCCGGGAGCCAGGACATCACGACCGATATCCCGTTTGATCAACTGCCAGAACCCGATGCGTTGCGCTCGCAGGCACAATTCCTCCAGCTGTGGGGGATTACGGATCTCGTCGACGAGGGCAAACGGATCTGGGAGGAACAGGCTGCCAGGCCTGGGCTCGAAGCGATGAAGATGCGCAGTCGAGTCAGTGAATCCGAAGCCCTGCTCGACCCGTCGGGCCTCGGATCGTTCCTTGTTGCAGAATGGGGTTGTAGAACG
>JBLIKS010000325.1:0-3381 GCA_047635555.1 Candidatus Azotimanducaceae bacterium | reverse complement strand
GTGACCGCAGTTCTGCCCGCACTGGCATTCTGTCTTCTCTTCTGTTTTCAAGGAGCTAAAAGCTCAACGCACATACCCTGACCTGGACTTTCACCAAACCAAAACATCGGTGCCTCGCTCTTCCAGCGGCAACTGCCACCGTGGAGCGAAGAACAAAACTACAACCACCAAAGGGTTCGCACAACCTCGTACAAAAGTTTTACTTCGAAAAGGCCGGATCGTCCTGCTCGTTCGACTCGGGAGTGCCGCTGGTGGGCCGTTCGGGCGATGCCGTCAAGGCGACCGGCAGACGGACCTTCAAGCCTCGGCCCCACGGCTTCAGGTCCAACCCATCCCAGACCGGTCACTACTGTCTTGTTGTGAACTCTCCTGACTGAGCAACGGCGACCACCATGCAGTTCTTGATCGCACTCAAGCGGCGTGAGGTGTCGAGTGTGGAGCTGCTCGATCGGATGTTCAGCAACATCGAACGGATGAATCCTGCGGTCAACGCCGTGATTGCGACGGACCTGGAGCGTGCACAAGCTGAGGCGACGGCTGCTGACAACTCTGCCGCCGCTGGAGACCCATGCGGACCGCTGCACGGTCTGCCAATGACCATCAAGGACTGCTACGAGACGCTCGACTTGGTGACGACCGCCGGTGCCCCAGAATTGTGCAAGCACGTCCCGACGCGTGATGCCGATGTTGTGGGGCTCCTCCGTCGAGCCGGTGCGATCGTCTGGGCCAAGACGAACGTTCCCTATTACGCAGACGACCATCAGACTTACAACAACGTCTACGGCGTCACAAACAATCCGTCGGACCTGACTCGGACATCGGGTGGTTCATCCGGTGGCGCAGCCGTCGCTGTGGCGTGTGGTTTCACGACAGCGGAAATCGGGAGCGACATCGGCAACTCGATCCGTCAAACGGCAGGGCTGAACGGGATCTTCGGGCTCAAGACGACACATGGCTTGGTCTCAGGACGCGGGCACATCCCTGGGCCGGCCGGCGCGCTGACTTCAGCCGATCTTGGGGTATTCGGCCCACTCGGCCGGTCGTGCGGCGACCTCCAAATTTTGCTTGAGGTTCTGACGAACTCGGGAACTGCGTTCGGAGGTGTGCCCGGTGCCCAGCTGCCCCGTTTCGAACAACAGCCCGACATTGCAGACCTTCGGATCGGAGTGTGGTCCGACGATGCAATGGCTCCGGTCGACAGCAGCGTAAAGGACCTCATTGAAGATGCCGCTCGCCGACTGAGCGCCGAGGGCGCCGAAGTCGACAGCGAGATCCGACCAGCTATCGCTCCGTCTGATCTGCATCGCACGTCAGTCGATGAAACGTGCGGGTCGATCGGATCGATGTACAGATGATCTACCTCAGCCGTCTACAGGCGAGCGGGTCAGCCGTCTTCGCGCCGAGACAGCACAACCACCAGGAAGGCTGACACAGCGCTGAAGCTGCGCAGGTCCCAAGTCGAGGCGCCGAGATCGAGTTCCGCAAGATCGTCCATGTTCATGGCATCCGTGCCATGAGACACTGAGCAGAGGCGAAAGCCCCACGAGGCTCATGTCGCCCGGAGGCAGGTCGAGGCGAGCCTCGACGGAGTCACCGGGTAGTGGCTCCATCGCCGAACATGCTTGGAATCGTCCTCACCATGATTTGCAGGTCGAGCCACACCGACTGGCGTTCGATGTAGCCGACGTCGAGCGCCACTCGGCGGCTGACCTCTTCGGGCTCGTGCAGCGGGCCGCGCGACCCGTTGACTGCAGCCCATCCGGTTATTCCCGGCTTGATGCGATGACGATGTGCGTACTCGGCAACCAGCTCTGCTGACTCGACGTCACCCGTCTTCATGCCGATCATGTGCGGACGCGGACCGACCAACGACATTTCGCCAACGATCACATTGAAGAGCTGGGGCAACTCGTCGAGGCTCGTCTTTCGGAGGATGCGGCCGATTCGGGTGACACGATCATCATTGGCAGTCACCTGCCGTATTCTTTGCGAATTGTTCGCCTCGTGTTCCATCGATCGGAATTTCCACACCGAGATTACCTCGTTATTAAAACCTTGCCGGCGTTGGCGAAAGAACACTGGACCATCGCTGTCGAGGCGAACCGCCAGCGCGATCAGCACCATGAGCGGACCAAACAGCACAAGCGCAACCAGACCAATCACAAGGTCTTGGACACGTTTCGCGAATGCTTTGCGGGCAGCGTCAGTCGTCGGGTGAAGCGATGCAAGTGGCGCGTCTGCGATCTGCTCAATCGCTGCGGCCCGGCAGTCGCCAGCAACATCGTCGAAAAGCAAGGTCACCGGGTTTGGAAGGGCAGCGATGCGCTGCATGATCTGACGGACGCGGGTGACGGCCGACTGGTCGATGGCGACGACGATCAAGTCGACATACGGCATGATTCGGTGACGGAGCATCGAGTCTGCCGAACCGAGCACAGGCACTCCGAGCATCGCAAGCGGCGATCGCTCTAAACGGTCGTCGAACACGCCGAGAATATTCATGTCACCTCGGTCGATCGTCGTCGAGATGAGATCCTCGGCGTGGCGGGTCGCTCCGACAACAACAACATTCGGTGTGAGCAATCCGCGCGACCGCCATCGGGCGACAAGCCCCCACCACACAGCATGGAGGATCGCGAGGCCAGCACCAGAAAGTGCGCCGAGCCGCAGTATGTCGGCCGCCTCGGTCTGCTCGGCAGGCACCATCCAGTGGAAGATCAATGCAACACTGGCGCCGGCGAGCGCTGCCATCGCGAGGTAGGCGAAATGAGCAAACAACCGCTCGGCACGACCAAATCGGTAGAGGCCCAGCGCGCTCGACATCGACCAAGTCGACCAAACGCCTACAACGACGGGAATGACCTCCGCCAACGGCGTCACGAGCATCGATCCCTCCGCGGTGGTTTGCAGGAAGAAGATGATCACGCCGAGCAGAAAGATCGTGTCGACCATGCGGAAACGGTGTCCGGCGAGGCGTCGGTTCTGGCGCTTACGGACACTCACGAGCAGCTGGGGCCGAAGGGGGCCGCGTTGCGGCGAATAGTTCTCCGACCAACCTTCGACTAGGTGACTTCGTATGTCCAACATCGCCAACGCAGTTCCCTCTCCGGACTTATTCAAGCACTCTCATTATCGGTACGATAATTTCACTACTTGAGGAGATTTGTCGACCGCTGCAGCCGATCCGAAAGGACAAAAATGCCGCGAAGGACGCCGTGAACCGGCCAGACGTCTCGACGGGTTGGCAGAGGCGGGCGGTAATTCGAACAAGATAGGAAACAGGGAATCGCCGGTGTTGCACTCGCTGATACTCGTGACGTGGAAATCGTGATCACCAACCGACGCGCCACAGTCACCTGCTGACGTGCCCGGTGTGAACGA
>JBLIKS010000324.1:0-3411 GCA_047635555.1 Candidatus Azotimanducaceae bacterium | reverse complement strand
CGCCGAACGAACCGTCACTCGCGTTCCACAACAAGCACGGCTTTGTCGAAGTCGGCCAGCAGACGTCGCACGGCATCGAGGTCAGCTTGATGCGCAAATCTGCGGGATAGCGGAATAACGGGATAACGGAATAACGGGATGACGGAATAGTTGCGAAAGGGGCCTGACCCCATCCGCAACTGTTGCGAAAGGGGCCTGACCCCATACGCAACTATCTGCGGTCTTGGAGGAACTTGAAGTGGGCGCGGGTCGATGCGACGTGGTCGGTGTCGATGTCGGCAAAGATCGTGGTTTCAGCCCCGGCAGCGTGGACGAGCACTTCGCCGAGCGGATCGATGACCATGCTGTCGCCGCAGTGGTCGAGTTGGCCGGTGCGCTGGCCGTCGGCATCGACGGCGCCGTCACGGCCGACCCGGTTGACCGCCACGAAGTACGCCTGGTTTTCGATGGCGCGGGCCCGGGCAAGCGTCTGCCAGTGGTGGCGCCGCTTCGCCGGCCAGTTGGCCACGAGGAGATACGCGTCGGTGTCCTCGGCCAATGCCCAGAACTCGTTGGCGAATCGCAGGTCGTAACAAACAAACAGGCTGACTCGGACGCCTTCAATCTCGACGGTCACAAAGTCGGTTCCGGGCCGGACGTAGGCATCTTCGCCGCCATGTGAGAACGGATGGATCTTGCGGTAGCGGTGCACGGTGCCGTCAGGGCCCGCCAGCACAAACACGTTGCTGACGCGTTGATCGTCAGCCGGTGCGTCTGGCGCTATCTCGGCGCACGACCCTCCGACCCACACGCCATGCGCGACTGCCTGAGCAACAAGGAACTGGCTCGACGAGCCGCCCTCCGGTTCAGCAATTGCCGGGTCACTGAAGAAGAAGCCAGTCGAAAATGTCTCGGTGAGCAAAACGAGACGTGCTCCCCCGGCCGCCGCCGCAGCGATCCTTGGCGCGAGCATCGCGTAGTTGGCATCGCGGTCGAACCAAACAATGTCGTGTTGGATGGCAGCGACGCGGAGTGTGGTCATGAGGCAAATCCCTTCGCAAGAGCATCGGCAGCTGCATCGATGATGTGCATCTGTTTGCAGTAGGCAAACCGAACCATGTGGCGGCCGTTGCTTGGCCGCGCGTAGAACACCTCGTTCGGCACAGCGACGACGCCCGCTTTGGCGGGGAGCTGTCGACAGAACTCGTAGCCGTCACCACTCGGGTCGATCGGGCGGATATCGACCGTGGCAAAGTAGCTGGCCTCCGGCTTGAACACGGTGAAGCCAACGTCGGTCAGCGCATCACAGAGCCGATCCCGAGTCGCCTGCAGCCCGGCCCGCAGACCTTCGAAGTAGGAGTCCGGCAGGCGTAGGCCGACTGCCATAGCGGGTTGGAACGGCCCGCCGCTGACGAACGTGAGGAACTGCTTGGCAGTTCGAGCCGCCGTGACCAGGTTGGCCGGGCCGGTCATCCACCCGATCTTCCAACCGGTGGTGTGGAACGTCTTGCCGCCTGACGAGATGGTGAGGGTTCTCTCGAACATGTCGGGCAACGTGCACATCGGGATGTGTTTACGCCCGTCGAAGGGGAGATGCTCGTAGACCTCGTCGGTGACGACCACAAGGTCGTGCTCGATCGCGAGGCCAGCGATCAGCTGGAGCTCCGCGCGAGTGAACACCTTGCCGCTCGGGTTGTGCGGCGTGTTGAGCATGATCAGCTTGGTCTTTGCGCCGATCGCGCGGCGCAACTCATCGGGGTCGAACACGTACTTGCCCTCGGCGTCGGGTGCGAGCAGAACGGGGACCGTGATGGCGCCGGCCATGGCGATGTTCGCTCGGTAGCTGTCGTACATCGGCTCGAATACGACGACCTCGTCACCCGCATCGAGCATCCCGAGGAGCGCACTGGCGATTGCCTCGCTGGCACCGGCAGTGACGACAATCTCAGAAGCAGCGTCGAGTTCGATTCCGTAGAAGCGCTGCTGGTGTTCCGCAATTGCCTCGCGTAAAACGGGCATGCCCGGCAACGGCGGGTATTGGTTGCCACCCGAGTTGATCGCCTCGATCGCAGCGTCGAGCACGGCACGCGGCCCGTCGGTATCGGGGAACCCCTGCCCGAGGTTGATCGCTCCCGTCTCAGTTGCGAGAGCCGACATCTCGGCAAAGATCGTCGTGCCGAATCCGTTCAGCTTCGAAGTCATCACGTCAACAGGAGCGCCCACGTCAAAAGTGTAGAAGAGCTGCCACGGCGACTCAGTGCTCGACTCCAAGAACTTCGTCGTCAGAGCGAGACTGGCCTACGGCGATCGGCCAGAAGCTCCGTGTCGACTTCGACTGTCGAAGCCAGCCGGTGCACGACACCGGTGGTTTTTGCCTCGTACATCGCAACGTCGGCCGCTTGCATGAGGTCGTGGAAACTCGAACCGTGGCGCGGGAAGAGCGCCGCGCCAATGCTGCCGCTGACCGACACGTCTTTGGCCACCGGCGCCGAACTCAGCGACGCCGCAATTCGCTCGGCGCTGTTGCGCACCGCGCTGGCCTCAACGAGCCCGGGAAGGATGACAACGAATTCGTCGCCACCCCAACGCGCCACAAGGTCGGTGTCGCGGACGGCGTCAACCAGGCGTTCGGCGCACGCCTTCAGGACGCTGTCACCGAACTGGTGGCCGAGGGTGTCGTTGATCTGTTTAAAGCCATTGAGATCGATCAGCATGATGCAGAGGCCCGTACCGAAGCGGCCGGCCATCTCGATGGCCTCTTCGCTCAGTCGCTCGAACTCACGGCGATTGGCCAGGCCCGTCAATTCGTCGGTCGTCGCACGCCGTTCGAGATTCCGACGTTCGGCCAGAAACGTCCACCCGGCGAGCGCCACGAGGATTGTGCCGAGTCCGAGCACCACCACATACGGACCGGGCGTGTCGGCGCCCCAGCCCACGTTGTTCTCGACGCCAATGCGGACAAGCACGGAACCGTCGTCGAACGACTCGGAGATCTGCGCGACGGCCAGGCGAAGGCCCGGTTCGTTGGCGATGCTGGCAACCTCCGGTGGCACTTGGGAGTTCGACGGCTTGACGTTGACATCGACGTCGAGTTCGCCAATCCACTGCAGTGCGAGTGCGTCGATGACAGCATCGAGCGGCAGCTGAATCGAGGACGTGAACGCGGGTGTCTGGGCGACGACGAGGACCGAGTTGCTTGCGGAATCGACGACTGCGACCGTTGGGAGCGATTTCGAAGCGGCGGAACCAAAGGTGCTGAGCGCTGCGAGGTCGGGACCCGAGCACCGCGTTCCGACACAGGCCTCGACGGTGGCGTCGAAGGTGGCGAGCAGTTCTTCTGGGGAGGTATCGGCAGTCGACACCTCCAAGACGGCACGGGCCCGCAGGACGGTTTCCCGGATCGAGTTCGTGGCCGCAGCGGCGGCGGCCTGT
>JBLIKS010000323.1:0-3429 GCA_047635555.1 Candidatus Azotimanducaceae bacterium | reverse complement strand
CACCGCGCCCGAACGAATCAGGTTCGGATCAAGCCGGACAATCGAGCTGGCAACCAAACGTGCTTCGGCTTCTTCGTCGTCTCCTGCTAACCGTTCGACGACTGGCCCGTCACCACGGTTCGACACCAACTCAGTCGGCTGTTCGGCAGCAGCGAGTACCTGCACGCCGGTGCGCACGATCTGTGGCGTGCAGCGATGGTTGACAGGGAGCCGGACCACCTCGACGCCCGGGAAGCGCCGTTCGACGTCCACGAGCAGCGTCGGGTCGGCGCCGTTGAACCCATAAATGGCCTGTGCCGGGTCACCCACGATGAACAGATCGTCGCGGCCCGCTCGCAGCAGATCGACGAGGCGATGCTGCAAAGGGTTGAGGTCCTGGGCCTCGTCGACAAGGAGATGTCGAAATCGCCATCGCAACCCATCAGCAAACCCCGTGTCGTATTCCATTTCGGTGATCACCAGCGAAAGGACGTCATCGAAATCAATGATGCCGCGCTTGCGTTTCAGCTGTTCGAAGTCATTGAAGACGGCGGCGGCGCGCTCGATACCAGCTGATGGGCTGCGTTGCGCTCGGCGTGCTCGGGCTGCATAGTCGCTTGCGCGAATGCCGCGGGCGGTGGCCCAGTCGATCTCGCCGAGGAGGCCATCGATGCCACGGCGCTGTGATCCGTCGAGCACATCGCCGACGAGCCGTCGGCGGTCAGGAACGACCGTACGTGGCTGACGGTTCGTGTCGTCCCAACGTTGCCGGAGCACGGCAAGCATCACCGAGTGGAACGTGCCAGCTTCAACACGGTCGCGCATGCCGAGACGCGACAGCCGCCGCCGGAGCTCGCCAGCAGCCTCACGGGTAAATGTGAGCGCCAACGTGTGGCGCGCATCGGCCTTCTCGGTGGCGACGCGCCACGCAATGCGGCGGGTTAAGACGCGGGTCTTGCCGGACCCGGCGCCAGCGATCACTGCGACCAGGTGCGACTCGGCCGTGACCGCGGCGCGCTGGTCGGCATCGAGGTCAGCGATCAGCGCGTCGGCATCCACAGAGCCCATTGTACGGAGCCGACAAGACCGTGTTGGTTACTATGTAACGATGCCGTATCCCAAGAAGCTGCTCAACGACTACGAAACCGTTGCGGTCGACCTCCACCCGCACTGGTGGTACTTCGCTGAACCGGTCGCAGCGCTCGTCGGTTCGATCATTCTTGGCATCCTCGCCCTCGTGTTCGACGTCGGCGGCACGTTCGGTGACATCTTGAAATGGTTGGTGCTCATCCTGATCGTCGCGAGCGCAATCTGGGTCGTTGTGCGCTACCTCAAATGGATGACCACGAACTTTGTGATCACGTCGGATCGGCTGATCTTCCGTGCCGGCGTGCTCGCCAAGATGGGCGTGGAGATCCCGCTCGAACGAGTCAACACCGTGCACTTCAGCCAAAGCATTTTTGAACGGATGACCGGCTCCGGTGACCTGGTGATCGAGTCAGGGGCCGAAGACGGTCAGCAGCGCTTCAGCGATATTCGACGCCCCGACCGGGTGCAGAATCTCATCCATTCGCAGATGGAAGTGAACGAGAAGCGGCGATTTACCGTGAACACCGGCAGCTCGACGTCTGATGTGGCCACGCAGCTCGAGAAGCTTGAAGGCATGCTCGAGCGCGGCACGCTGTCACCCGACGAATTTCAGTCACAGAAAGACAAGCTGCTTGGGGGCTGACGTGTCGTCTGCACGCCGAATTATCAGCTTGGTTCCGTCGAGCACCGAGACACTGCTCGGACTTGGCGGCAATGTCATTGCGTGTACGAAGTTCTGCGAGCAACCAGATATCGCTCACGTCGGTGGGACAAAGAACCCTGACATCCAAGCAATCATCGACCTGGCGCCCGATGTTGTCGTGCTCGACCGAGAAGAAAATCGCCGAGAGGACGCCGAAGCGCTGGAGGCGGCGGGAATCGAACTCTTCGTCAGCGATGTCACCGACGTGGCCTCGGCCATGATGGTTGTGGCTGAACTGTCTGTGCTTGTCGGTGGCCCGGCGGTCATCGACATCGACCGACTGCTGCATGTTGAGCCACTGGGTCTGTCCGTCTTTGTACCGATCTGGCGACGCCCGTGGATGAGCATTTCGGCGGCTACATACGGCGGATCGCTGCTCGCCCACCTTGGCTGCCGGATGGTGACCGGTGGTGCGCCGACCGCGTATCCCGAGGTCGAACTCGCCGACGTTGAAGCTCCCGACGTCGTTGCTGTGCCGTCTGAGCCGTACGAGTTCACCGACGATCATCTCGATGAGCTTCGTGGTGCGTTCCCAACGAGTGTGGTCGTGCGCGTCGACGGGCAAGATCTGTTCTGGTGGGGGAGCAGGACCCCCGGAGCAGTCAATCGGCTCGGCGAAGCGCTACGCGACGTGGTGGGCACCAGCTGAGGGCTTGACAACCCAGCCTTCGGTGACGGCACCCGGCGCGCAGACCGCAACGATGCATCCGCCGAATCCACCGCCGGTCATCCGTGCCCCGAATACGCCCGGGAGTGCGTTGAGTGCATCGACTGCAACGTCCATCTGGTCGGTCGAGGTGTTGAAGTCATCGCGCAGGCTGGCGTGCCCATCGACCATGATCTGACCTGCAGCGACATAGTTGCCCGCAGCCAGTTCAGTGGCGAACTCGATGACGCGACGGTTCTCGGCAATCACGTGCCGGGCCCGTCGTTGAGCGATTGGATCGGTCACGCGAGCAACATCGTCGGGCGAAGCGAGCCGCAGCGGGCCGATGTCGGCTTCGGCCCGTTCGCATTCTGCAACGCGATTGGCGTAGGCCGAGCCGACCAGCCGACGGTGGACGATGAACTTGACCACAATGTCGATGTCGTCGGGAATCAGGTGTGGAGTGACTTCGAGGCTGTGGCAGTCGATCAGCGTGGCGTGCCCTGCTACTCCGGCAGCGATCGACAGTTGATCCATGATCCCTGTCGGCACACCCGTTGCAGCGTGCTCGGCGCGTTGCGCGGCTTGCGCGAGTTCGAGGGAGGTTCCGTCAAAGCCAAGCGCAAGGCCGACAGCGCATTCGAGTGCGGCGCTCGACGACAGACCGGCACCTGCGGGGATGTTGGAAACGAGGTGTCCGCGCAGGCCGGTTGGTGCGCCGAGTTCGGCAGCCATGGCGGCCACGTAGGCGCCCCAGTCAGGGGTCTCGTCGGCGGCTGAACCCGTGAACGGAACGGGGAAGTTGACCCGGCCGGCGACGTCGCCTGACGTCAGCTCCACCGAGTCGTCTGTCGCGGTGTACGTGAGTGTTGTGCCGCGGTCGATCGCCATCGGGAACACGAGACCACCCGTGTAGTCGGTGTGTTCGCCGATCAGGTTGACTCGGCCCGGGGCATGCACACGTCTCGTTTCTGACACCCCATGAAAGTAGCAACTGCCCGCTTGTCTGGCG
>JBLIKS010000322.1:0-3461 GCA_047635555.1 Candidatus Azotimanducaceae bacterium | reverse complement strand
ACCATGGGCGGCTGACCGCTCGTCACCACCATCCACCACCCATCCACCACCCATCCACCACCCATCCACCGCCTATCCGCCGCCCCGTTCGATCCCGATGCAACGTTCGCCTGCCGCTCTCGCCCGTTTGGGCCTGCGACTCGGCGAACCAATCCGATTTCAACAGAACAACAAGGGTCGCTGGATCGTCGGCAAGGTCGAAGGCATCGAGGACGACGGCAGTATTCAACTGCGCGACCCCGATGGAGCAACGCGATCGTTGCGTGCAGAGGTTCTCGAGATTCGTCGACCGGGTTCACGCGGCCGCCTGCGCTGGTGCGTCGTCAGCGATGTCGCCGTCACCTGGGAGCAGCTCGAGATGTTCGAGAAACCACCTGCGGTTGATTCGCCAATCGGCAAGCACATCAAAATTCAGCGCAACCGTCCGACGCTGTTCGACGACATGTGATGTTTGAGATGCACTTGACCAAGCATGTTCGCCTGTTCGCCGCAAGGTGCAAAGAGCGCCGTCAGCGGCCGCCGCTGACATTAACGGTCGTCGCGGTGATGTATGAAGCAGCATCGGACGCCAACCAGAGGATCGTCTCAGCAACCTCCTCGGGCTGCCCGCCTCGACGCATCGGCACACCGCCAGCCACCCGATTGACACGACCGGGTTCACCGCCGCTGGCGTGAATATCGGTGTAGACGACACCGGGCCGGACCGCGTTGACGCGGATGCCCTCCTCGGCAACTTCTTTGCCCAGCCCCATTGTCATCGTGTCGATCGCGGCTTTCGAGGCTGCGTAGTCGATGTACTCGCCGGGGCTTCCAAGGTACGACGCTGCCGATGACACGTTGACGATCGAACCGCCTGCTCCACCGTGTCGTGTCGACATGCGCAGCACTGCTTCACGGGCGCAGATGAACGAGCCGATCACGTTGATCTCAAACATTTCACGCCATCGCTCGACCGACATCTCGTCGAATCGAACCTGGTCCCGCACTATCCCCGCGTTGTTCACGAGGCAAGCAATCGGCCCAAGTGCACGCACGACTTCTTCGAACATGGCGATCACGTCGGCCTCAGACTCGACCAGGGCTTGCACGGCGACCGCTGATGCCCCGGCTTCCTGACACGCGCTGACGACGGCGTCGGCGGCCTCACGGTTCGATGCATAGTTCACGGCGACGTCGTAGCCAGCCGCTGCAGCGAGTCGGCAGGTTGCGGCTCCGATGCCTCGACTCCCACCCGTCACCAAGATGACCGGCCGCGTCATGTCTCAGCGATCCATTGCTGGATGATTCGGCCGGCAATCGAGATGTTCGGCGGAATCATCGGGAGGTCGTCCTTGCGGTACCAATTGGCATCCATGATCTCGCTCTCTTCGCAAACGATCTCGCCGCCGGTGTAGTTCACGCGGAAGCCGACCATCAGGCTGTGCGGGAACGGCCACGGTTGGCTGCCGACGTAGCGGACGTCATCGACGTCGACGCCGACCTCTTCCTTCACCTCGCGGATCACTGCACCTTCGAGGTCCTCCCCTGGCTCGACGAAGCCGGCGAGACACGAGTACATCGGCATCGGGAAGCGAACGCCGCGCGCCAGCAGCGCTTCCTGGTCGGGGCCCGGTGCACCACGAGTGATCAAGGTGATCATTGCTGGGGCAACACGCGGGTAGACGACCAGTTCGCACGCCGGACATTTCAGCCCGCGCTCCCCATTGGACGGCTCGGTCGCTGTCGCGCAGCGACCACAGAAGCGATGGGTGCGCGCCCACTCTGCGATCTGTACGGCGCGGCCCGCAGCCAGCCACTCTCCTTCCGACGCGACACCGAAATACTTGTACAGATCCATCGCTGCGCCGTACGACGGGTCGCCGGCTTCGACGGGAACATCGACAGCCCACCACCCGGCACCGGCAACGATCCCGATGAAGTAGTGGCCCCAGCTCTCGGCCCCAGGATCGTCCGACGGCCGGTCGTCGACGAAGACCGCGCTGCCGATCACGTGGACATAGCGACGCTCCCCTGCGAACCCGTCGGGCATATTGTTCAGCGGGTCGTACAGCGCAGCGGTATTCATCGACACCAAGTTCAGTTCCATGCTCATTGCTGCCATCTGTACCACGAACAGGACCCGCCCAACGTAGGCACGCGTACGATCTCGATATGGCCGACACCCCGTCACCCACACCCGCACCCCCGCCCGCACCCGCACCCGCCCTGCATCCGGACCTCGCCGATGTGGCCGTGCTACTCGGCACCTGGGAGGGCACCGGGCGAGGCGAGTATCCAACGATCGCGTCGTTCGAGTACTCCGAATCAATCACGTTCGGCCATGTTGGCAAACCGTTTCTGGCGTACCAGCAGCGCACTCGAGCGACCGAAGACGGCCGACCGCTCCATGCCGAATCCGGCTACTGGCGGTTCCCTGAACGTGGACTCGCCGAAGTCGTCCTCGCTCACCCGACCGGCATCACGGAGATTCTCGAGGGGTTCGCCGCTCCGAACATGCCGGGGAGCGACACGTTCATGATCGACCTTCGATCAACGACCATCAGCGGTTCTTCATCGGCCAAGTCAGTCACCCAGACCGAACGAACCTTCGAAGTCACCGGCGACACGCTGCGATACACGTTTCGCATGGCTGCGGTTGGCCTGCCGATCCAACACCACCTCGCCGCCACACTGCACCGCGTCAGCTGACTTGGCCCCCAACCTTCACCCCTGTCGCACATGAACTTGTCACACCTTGGTCTGACCTCGGCGTGACACATTTTTGGAGGGCGGGTGTCACAGTTTCCGCCGGGCTGCAGCCAACTCGCCCCAGTTTTCTAAGCTGCGGGCATGACCAGCTCTGGAAATTCCGTCGTGATTGTCGATGCCGTCCGCACACCCATTGGAAAACGCAACGGCGGCCTCTCCACAATGCATCCGGGCGAGACCCTCGGGCTCGTCCAAAAAGCCTTGATCGAACGGACCGGCATCGATCCGGCTCTCATTGAGCAGGTCATCGGCGGCGTCGTGAGCCAGGTCGGAGAGCAGGCGTTCAACCTGACCCGCACCGCATGGCTGGGTGCTGGCCTGCCGCTGACCACCGCAGCGACCACCGTCGACACACAGTGCGGCTCCAGCCAGCAGGCCACGGGCCTCGCTGCATCGCTCATTGGCTCCGGCGTCGTCGACATCGCGATGGCCTGCGGCGTCGAGGCAATGAGCCGCGTTCCAATCGGCGCGAGCGGCTCCAAGAAGCTCGGCCATGGCGTCCCGATCCCGCCGCCGTACTTCGACCAGTACGAGATGACCTCACAGTTCGAAGGCGCCGAGCGCATCGCCGACAAATGGGGCATCACCCGCGAGGACACCGATGCGTTCGGGCTCGCATCGCAGCAGCGTGCCATCCGGGCGTGGGAAGAAGACCGCTTCGCCGGGCAGTACATCACCGTCGAGGCCCCCGATCTCGATGAAGAGGGCAACCC
>JBLIKS010000321.1:0-3470 GCA_047635555.1 Candidatus Azotimanducaceae bacterium | reverse complement strand
ATGAACATCGCCCTGACGATTACCGAGGCCGATATCCGTCGTGAGGTGCTCGACTGGTTCCACTCGGAGTGGGATCCGAAGATGCCGCTGCTCGAGTGGCGCGACCGCTTCGTCACGTCCGGCTGGGCCGTGCCGTCGTGGAGCGCCGACTGGTTCGGCCGCGAGCTGCCAGCGTGGACCGACCGCGTTGCGCATCAGGCGATTCGCCAGGCCGGGGGAGTGGCGGTACCGCTCGGCGGCGGCTTCGGGCTTGCAGCACCCACGATGTACGACCACGCATCGGACGCGCTCAAGGCCAAGTATCTCCGCAAGACGCTCACTGGTGAGCTCACCTGGTGTCAACTGTTCAGCGAGCCAGGAGCGGGTTCGGATCTCGCAGGCTTGCAAGCAACGGCGAAGCGCGACGGCGATGAATGGGTCGTCAACGGACAGAAGGTTTGGAACACGTCAGCCGACCACGCTGACATGGCGATCCTCGTTGCACGCACCGACTGGGACGTCGCCAAGCACGCCGGGATCACCTACTTCCTGCTCGACATGCGCCAAGCAGGTGTTGAGGCCCGGCCTATCCATCAAATGAATCACCGTGCGTCGTTCAACGAGGTCTTCTTGAGCAATGCCCGAGTGCCCCATGAGAACGTGGTGGGCAGCGTCGGGGACGGCTGGCGTGTCGCGCGCGGCACGCTTGCCCATGAGCGGTCGTTCTCGACGCAACGCAATGTCGCCTTCGATCGATCGGCGACCGGCCGCTGCATTGACGAAGCAAAGCTTGAGGCAACCGAGTACCTCAAGACCTACGAGTGGTACCCGCAACGGATGGGTCGTGCCGACCTCGTTGTCGAACGAGCTCGCGCGGTCGGTCTGGCAGATCACCCGGTGCTGCGCGATGAGATTGCCAAGCTGATCAGTTTCCAGCGCGTCTCTGAATGGACCGCCGGTCGCGCCAAGGCAGCACAGGCTCTTGGCCGAGCGCCCGGCTCCGAGGGGTCAATCGGCAAGCTCGCACTCTCGCAGGTCGCACGGATGTCCAACCATGTGCACTCGATGATCGCCGGAGCCGACGCGATGCTGAGCGAGACCGATGATCCGATTCACGAAACAGTCGCCGAGGTATTGGTGTCAACACCCGCACAGTCGATTGCCGGCGGCACCGACGAGATCCAGCGCAACATCATCGGCGAGAACGTCCTCGTTCTGCCGAAAGAGCCACAGCCCGACAAGGGCCAACCGTTCCGCACGATTACCCCAACCAAATAGGCACCCCAACCAAATGAGCCAGAGGTCCACATGAATAACACCATCTTCGAAAATTCTGCCGTACGCGCAACCGTCGATATCAACAGCGATATCGACAGCGACCACGTTGCTGTTGTCGAGCTGATGACTCCACCCAACAACTTCTTCTCGCTCGAACTGATCGGCGGGGTGGCCGATGCGTTCGAAGCGCTCGATGCTGACGACCGTTGTCGATCGATCCTGCTGTGCGCTGACGGCAAACACTTCTGCGCTGGCGCCGACCACGCGTCGGATGCGAGCGGATATACAACCGAAGAGTTGTATGCCGCCGCGGCGCGGATTGTTGACAACACCAAGCCGGTGGTTGCTGCCATCCAGGGCGCTGCGATCGGCGGAGGGCTTGGCCTCGCATTGACCGCCGACTTTCGATTCGCCGCGCCCGAAGCCCGATTCAGCGCAAACTTCGCGCGGCTTGGTTTTCACCACGGATTTGGCTTAAGCGTCACGTTGCCGCGCGTGGTTGGGCCGCAAGCGGCCGCCGAGCTGCTCTACACGGGGCGTCGAGTCAAGGGGGAAGAAGCCGCAGCGTTAGGGCTGGCCGACCGGGTCGTACCGTTGAACGAACTCCGAGCGCAGGCACGTTCGTTCGCCGGCGAGATTGCCAAGTCTGCGCCACTTGCAGTCCGTTCGATACGCGCAACGTTGCGCGGCGACCTTGCCGATCAGTTCATGGCTGCCACAGCGCACGAGGCGACTGAGCAAGAGTGGCTTCGCAAGACGGCGGACTTCGCCGAAGGAACCCGAGCGATGGCCGAGCGACACGAGCCGACGTTCCGAGGCGCGTGAAGCCGGGGCCGATGCCGGCCCGAGACTCAGGTCAGTTCGCCGGCGAACTGCGCGCCGTGCAGCCGTGAATACGCGCCACCCGATTTGAGGAGGTCGCTGTGGCTGCCCTGCTCGACGATGTTGCCGTCTTCCATCACGAGGATCACGTCGGCACCACGGATGGTCGACAGGCGGTGGGCGATCACGAAACTCGTGCGCTGTGCGCGCAGCGCAAACATCGCTTCCTGAATGAGCACTTCGGTACGCGTGTCGACGGAGCTTGTTGCTTCGTCAAGGATGAGGATCGACGGGTTGGCAAGGAAGGCTCGTGCGATCGTGATCAGCTGCTTCTCGCCGACGCTGATGTTGTCACCCTCGTCGTTGATCACGGTGTCGTAGCCGTCTGGCAGCGCACGAACGAACCGGTCGACGTAGGTGATGCGCGCAGCTTCAAGGATCTGTTCCTCCGTTGCGTCGGGATTGCCGTAGGCAAGGTTCTCGCGGATCGTGCCGCCGAACAACCAGGTGTCCTGCAGCACCATGCCGACCTTCGATCGCAGCTCTCGACGGGGGTACGACGCAATATCGCGACCGTCGAGGCTGATCGTGCCGGTATCGAGGTCGTAGAACCGCATGATCAGGTTGACCAAGGTGGTTTTCCCTGCACCGGTGGGCCCGACGACTGCGATTGTCTGACCGGGTTCGACGGTGAGGTTGAGATTGCTAATGAGCGAAGTGCCCGGCAGGTAGGAGAAGCCAACCGAGTCGAACACCATGCGTCCAACGACAGCGGGCCCGTCGACGGTTGCTGCCTGCTCGACGGTCTGCTCGTCGGCGTCGAGGAGCTCGAGGACTCGTTCGAGCGAGGCGATGCCCGACTGGAACGTGGTGGCCATCGATGCCATCCGCGTCAGCGGCTCGGAGAACTGGCGGGCGTACTGAATCATTGCCTGCATGTCGCCGATACTGATCGCTCCCGCGGAGATGCGCAGGCCGCCGACCACCGCGATGATCACGTACTGAATGTTGCCCATGAACGTCATCGCCGGCTGGATAAGGCTCGACATGAATTGGGCTGCGTAGCTGGCCTCGTACAGCCTGTCGTTGTCCTCGCGGAAGCGAGCGTCTGCTTCGCGATGGCGCCCGAAGCTCTTCACGATGGCATGCCCGGTGAAGACCTCTTCGGCCTGTGCGTTGACGGCGCCGGTGTGTTTCCACTGTTCGATGAAACGGGGCCCGGCCCGGCCGCCAATCTGCTTGATCAACACGAGCGAGAGCGGCACGGTGACGAGCGCAATCGCAGCGAGGAGCGGCGAAATAATGAACATCATGACCGTTACGCCGATGAGCGTGAGCAGCGACGTGATGATTGAGCTGACCGTCTGCTGGAGGCTCTGTGCCAGGTTGTC
>JBLIKS010000320.1:0-3477 GCA_047635555.1 Candidatus Azotimanducaceae bacterium | reverse complement strand
GCCCGACGAGCCCGCCGATGGCCCTGGGATGTGGGCAGTGCTCGGTTCAGGCCAGGACCGCATGTCCTACCCCGATGCAATCCGTGACTGGGTTGCCAAGGGCGAGGCGAGCGAATTCGTGATGTCGCCTGCCGACGTGGTTGCGGCGTCGGAGCCCCGCGATGCCGCCATGTCCAAGGGGGCTGCTCACTTTGAGTTGGCCAATCACTTGTGGCAAGCGGGCGACCGCGATGCAGCGGTTGAGCACTTCAATGCCTGCCACCGGCTGCAACCGGACAACTGGACGTACAAGCGTCAGGCTTGGTCACTGTTTGGCCAAGAACGCGTCGGCGGCGACTTTGGCCGCTTCGTGCAGGGCCCGGTCAAGGGCGAAGAAGACGCGTGGCCATTCGACTCCGACTTCCGTTCAGAAGTGTCGTCGCGAGCAGTTGGCAGCTACTACCCGAAAACCTTGTAAGGGGGATGACGAGGACGTAGGGGAAGGTGGCTGTTGTGGCGCCGATACCGATGTTCGCGACCGGGTTAGTTGCGAGCAGTCAAGTTGGCTACTTCAGTTGGCGCCGGCCGCTGGCGATGAGCGCACGCTGATATAGCCCGGCGGGCAGGCGGGACGCGATGTCGAAGAGAACGGCGTCGGGGCCTATCAATGCTCGGCGACGGTTGCGTTCGACTGCCTTGAGGATCTGACCAGCGGCTTTCTCGGGAGTGGTTCGGGCCAGCTTGTCGAACTCTGTGGTGAAGTCGGTGGCCTCAGCACCGACGTCGTGGATGCTGTCAGTGAGTCGTGCGTTGCGGGCAATGTTGGTCTTGATGCCGCCCGGGTGGATGGTGGTCGTGGAAACGGGGGCGCGCTCGATTTCCAGCTCGATGCGGAGTGCATCGGTGAAGCCGCGAACAGCGAATTTCGCGGCGTTGTACGCGGACTGGCCTGGAATCGACACCAGCCCGAACACGCTGGAAATGTTGACCACGTGGCTGTCTTCCGGACCCGCTGAGCCAGCGGCGCGGAGATGGGGCAGGAACGCCTGGGTGCCGTGAACGACGCCCCAGAAGTTGATGTTCATCAACCACTCGAAATCCTCGATTGATGAACCTTCGAAGGTGGCGCCGAGGGTGACACCGGCATTGTTCACGATCATGTTGACGCCGTCGTGCTGGTCGGCAACAGCGTCAGCCCATGCGAACATTGCATCGCGGTCGGCAACGTCGAGATGCTGTGACGTGACTTTGACGGCGTGGCCCTCGCAGAGGCCAACGGTCTCGGCGAGGCCGGCGTCGTCGACGTCGCTGATTGCCAGGCTTGCGCCACGCCGTGCGAGATCGATAGCCAGCGCTCGCCCGATGCCCGAGCCGGCGCCGGTGATTGCCACGGTGGTCCCACGAAAATTCTTCATCGCTTGAGTCTCGCGCAACAGATGCAATATTACGCGTGGAAGACGACATGGTGCCTGGCACCAGGTCGTCTGGTCAGGCTGATTTTTGAAGTGGTGCTGCGACCGGGCGTCGGTCGAGGTGGATGCCAGCGATCATGCAGCGCACGCTGCCGCCAGCGAGTTCGATGGTGGGCACGTCGAGCGGGAGCAACGTGCAGCTCCGGCTGATCACGTCGCGCTGTTCGTCGCGCAGGCTGTCATAAGCCCGCTGGGAGAGTGCCAGAACTCGGCCATTTCGACCGCGGAGTTCGATGGCGTTGCCGGCGAAATTGTTGATCTGGTCGTAGCTGAGGCCAACGACGGCTCGACCCGGCGAGGTGAGGCGTTCAATCACTTCGCGCCGACGCTGGGCGTCGGCGATCATGTCGAGGCCGACCATGACAAAATCGGTGGCAATCGTCATCATCACGTTGGTGTGATAAACGGGCACACCTGCTTCGTTCGTGGCGTCGAAGGCCATTGGTTCATAGCCGAAGTTGGTGCAGAATCGTTCCAATGCGATCGGGTTCGCGCGGTTGGATCGGGCTGTATAGGCCACGCGGGTGACGTGGTCGAGGACCATGGCGCCGGTGCCTTCGAGGAACACGTTGTCGTGTTCGAGCCCTGAGTAGTCGATGACGTCTTGGACTCGGAATTTTTCTTTCAGGGCGTCGATGACGTCGACACGACGCTCAGTCCGACGGCTCGGTGAATACATGGGATATATGGCGACGTGGCCGCCCGAGTGTGTTGAGAACCAGTTGTTTGGAAAGACGCTGTCGGGCCGCGTGGCCTCGTGGTCGTCGAACAGGTGCACGTCCACACCGACGGCCCGGAGCGTCTCGGCCGCAGTGGTGACTTCACGCTCTGCGTCTGCCGCGATCTCGACGCCTGATCGTTGATCGTCGAATGCTTGGAACGAGTTATCGGCCGCGGTGTCGGGGTTGGGGGAGAAGTGGTGTGGGCGAACCATCACCACGGCGCTCGGCGCCTGGATCATTACGCACCGCCAGACAACACGGGGACCCGGGCGTCAGCGACGAGGCCGAAGAGGTTCTTGGGGTCCGAAGGATTGGCGATGAGATCCACGAGTGCGTAGAAGTCGGTTCCGTCAACGGCGTCGCGCAGGTAGCGCAGCGCGGCGAAGTCTTCAATGGCGAAGCCGACGGAGTCGAAAATTGTGACTTGGTCTGGGGACGTGCGGCCAGCAGCTTCATCGATGAAGACCTTCCACAATTCGGTGATCGGGAAGCCGGCGGGCATCTGCTGGATCTCGCCTTCGATCCATGTCTGCTCGGGAAACTCGACGAAGACGTCGCCCATCGTGAGGATCTCAGCATCGAGTTCGGTCTTGCCGGGGCAGTCGCCGCCAATGGCGTTGATGTGCATTCCCGGCTCGATCATGTCGGCCGTGAGGATGGTGGCACTGGCCTTGTCGGCGGTGCACGTGGTGACGATGTCGGCGCCGCGCACTGCGTCGTGGGCGCTCGTTGCGACGTACACGTCGAAACCGAGCGGCTCGGTGTTGTCGACGAACTTCTTCATCGCTGCGGGGTCGGTGTCCCAGATCCGCAGGGAGTTGATGCCGAGCGCTGCACGCATCGCGAGCGCTTGGAACTCAGACTGCGTGCCGTTGCCGATCAGGGCGAGCGTCGAGCTGTCGGGCCGGGCGAGGCGTTTGGCGACCATGGCCGAGGTAGCAGCCGTGCGTAGGGCGGTGAGCACGGTCATCTCGGACCAGAAGGTCGGGTAGCCGGTGGCGACATCAGCGAGTACGCCAAACGCTGTGACGGTCTGATGACCGCTGGCGGGGTTTGACGGGTGGCCGTTGACGTACTTGAAGCCGTATTCCTGCCCGTCGCTCGTCGGCATCAATTCGATCACGCCAACATCGGAGTGGCTGCCGACACGAGCGCACTTGTCGAAGACGGGCCAGCGCCGGAAGTCGGCCTCGATGTAGTCGATCATGCCGAGCATGATGTTCTCGACGCCTTGCTGTGCGGCCCAGCGCGTGATGTTTTTTACGTCAACGAATCGAACAGCAGTGTCTTTCATAGGCCCACGC
>JBLIKS010000319.1:0-3508 GCA_047635555.1 Candidatus Azotimanducaceae bacterium | reverse complement strand
CGGGCTTAGTCGTCTTGGTCGTCGTCTTCGTCGTCGAACTCGACGCCATATTTGGCTGCCAGTTCGGCGTACTCGTCTTCACCCGAGTCAGCATCGTCCGGAGACGGCGGCGGGTTGCGCTCTCCAAACCCGAGATCAAACGCTCCCGGGCCGGACTGCTTCAGTTTTCTCGCCTCTTCGAAACGGCGATGACGACCCTTCTTCACGACAGGGCTCCCACACTAGAAATTTGACAATGACCCTAATGATACCGGTCGGTACAGGGTTTACGGCGGGCAATCATGGCACGAGCTCAGCTTGTACCAGGACGAACCTGTAATCTGTCAATAATGGGCACAGTTGCGGTCTTGAACCAAAAGGGAGGCGTCGGAAAGACAACTGTCACACTCGGCCTTGCATCGGCAGCCAGTGCAGCACAGCGTCGCGTCCTCGTCGTCGACCTCGATCCGCAGGGGTCGAGTTCCTGGGTTCTCGGGGTCGATCCGGACACGGCTGACGTGACAACGAGCGATGTCCTCGACAAGACGCCGATCAGCCGAGCAATCCAGCAGTCTGCGTGGTCAGAGTTCGTCGACGTCGTTCCCGCCGGAACCGACCTGCAGGACCTCGAGAGTGGTTTGCCCAATGCGAAACGTGCCCGCCGCCTCGCCAAAGCCCTCAGTGCCGACATCATCGACCGTTACGACGCCGTACTGATCGATTGCCCGCCGTCTTTGGGCAACCTCACGACCAATGCACTTGCTGCGGCGCGCCATGCACTCGTTGTGGTCGAGCCATCGGCGCTGGGCCTGCGTGGCATCGGCGGTGTCGCCGACGCAATCGACACCGTGTGGGATGACCACAACCCGCACCTTGAACTGTCGGGCGTGATCCTCAACCGTGTCCCTGCCGTGTCGTCAGAAGCCGCACGTCGAATCGCGGAACTGACCCGGATTGTTGGCGCAAGTGCGGTGTGGAAGCCAGCGGTCCCGCAGCGGGTGGTCTTCAATCAGGCCGTCGGCGAGCGCCGGCCGATCCATTCCTACGGCAGCAGAGCAACCGACCCGATCGAAGTGTTCGATCGGTTGTGGTCGCGGCTGCGCAGCACGATCAATCGACCCTGATCAACTTCAGACGACCTTCGCCGTCGAAAGTCAAGCCTGCCCGGCCGTCGACGAGATCACGGATGCCGTCACCGAGCATCGCTGCACGCCAACCGCTTGCAAGGCGGGCATCGTCGTCACCACGTAGGAACGCCACGATGTCACCGCGGGTACCGAGGAGCACAGTGTCGATCTTTTCGTCGTGGGCAAGCTGACTGACCCACGCCGATACGAGTGTCACCGCCGGACGCAGGTTGCGATCAAGGTCATCGGGCGACTTCGGCGCCTCGGGCGCGTCGTTCTCTTTGCCTACCTTGACTGCTTCGAGGATCTCTTCGGCGATACCGCCACGCGAATGACGTTCGTCGACGCCTCTGGCCTGGCTCAGTTCCTTGAGCGAAGACGGGCCGCGCTGTGAGATACCAAGAATCGCGAGATCGGGCAGCACCTGGCGCACCGGGATATCGACACGCATGGCACGCCGTTCGCGCCACGCTGCGATTGCTTGCGCAACGGCTCGCGAACTCGGACGGAGTGAACGTGCGTCTTTGAGGCGAAGCCACGCGTTTTCGGGGTTGGCGCCGCTGACGGGCCGGGTGCGTAGTTCTTCACAAGCATCGGCTGACCATTCGAGCCGGCCTGCTTCGGCAAGCTTGGCCACGAGAAGCTGGTGAACTTCGAGGAGGTACTCGACGTCGACGGCTGCGTACTGGCACTGGTTCTCCGTCAATGGTCGACGAAGCCAGTCGGTCAGGCGATCACCCTTTGCCGGGGTGATGTTGATTTCTCCCTGCAACAACGCAACCAGCGAGGGGGTGCCGTACCCGACGAAGCCGGCCGCGAGTTGGGTGTCGAACATCCGCCTCGGCACCGAGCCAATGGAGTGCATCATGACATCGAGGTCCTGCTGGGCAGCGTGGATCACGCACAATGCTTCGGTGTCGAAGACCCGGCCGAAAACCCTGACGTCGACGACGAGCGGGTCGATCAGTGCGAGGCGCTGCGTCTTTGTGCCGTCGTCTTCGGTTTCGTGCCAGGCGATCTGGATGAGGGCCAGCTTCGGGAAATAGGTGCGCTCGCGGTGAAATTCGGTATCGAGTGCATATCGATCGACGCCAACCAATACGTCGATAATTGCATCGAGGTCGGCCTGTTCTTCGACGTATTGGTAATCGATCTCAGCGGGGGCATTTCCACCGCCGGGCTGCTTCTTGCGTTCCGGACGGACTCCTGATCGGGCCATGTCAGGCCCCCTCTACTGTTTCGAGACCGGCAGCCCACCAAGCCATCATGCCGCCAGCGACGTTGACCACGTTCTTGCCTTGTGCCTCAGCGTATTCGCACGCACGAAAGCTCCGACCGCCCACCTTGCACATGACGTAGGTGGGATGCTCGGCACTATCTGGGCCGAATGCATCGAGGCAATCGGGCACCGTGGCGAGAGCGACGTGCGTCGCCTGACCAATGTGACTCTTGGTCCACTCATCGATTTCACGCACGTCGACAACCCGAGTCGATTCATCTGCACGGAGCAGAATGTGCAGTTGTTCTACCGTGATTTCCGAAATTGCCACGAAGCGACCTTACTGGCCACCCTCGTCGTCGCGTAACGATCACCTCAGGAGATCCTCCGGACGGTTGATGTTGCGCATCTCATCAGGGTCGATTGCGACGGTCACGACTTCGAACAATGCCAGCACGTCATGCATCGCTCGGATGCCGGTCTCGAAGGCTGCTTCGATTGGGTCGATCGTCTGCACATTCCACACAGCGAAGGCAGGTTCGAGCCGGTCGGTCATGGCAACAACGACGTCCGTTGCCGCAGTCACTGCACCAAGCATCTGATGAACGGCACCAGCGGTGAGTCCAGGCAGATCACACGCCGCGATCACAACATGGGTGGCCGCGCCGCTCCGGTGTTGCTGAGAGTGATGCTGAGAGTGTTGCTGAGAGTGATGCTGAGAGTGATGCTGATAATGATGCAGTGCCGTGAGTACCCCGCCGACCGGACCCTCGCCGGGGTATTTGTCAGCAATCACCGCAAGCTTGAGCGAACCAAGCTCAATCGGGTCGCCACCAACAAGTACGACATCACGACAACCAGCCGCTGCCAATGCGATCGCAACATGGGTTGCCATCGGCTGCCCGCCGACGTCGATCAACGCCTTGGTCCGCCCCATACGACGGCTCTGGCCGCCAGCCAAGACTGCTCCGGCGACGTGCATCGATCAAGCGGTGGGGACGCCGGTCGGGTCGAGCTGCAGCAGGAAAGTGTGGATGCGCTCAGCTTCATCCTGCTCGCCGATCTCGGCCGCCATTGCGCCCAGGCCAACGAGTGCTCGCAGGAACCCGTGGTTGGTCGGCGCAGCCCAGCGCACGTAGCCACTCCCCCGCCAGCCGTTGGCCCGCAGAGTGTCGAGCCCGCG
>JBLIKS010000318.1:0-3518 GCA_047635555.1 Candidatus Azotimanducaceae bacterium | reverse complement strand
GCCAGATCGGCCAGAAGATTGCCAACCTCACCGACGACTCCTCCATCTGCAACGAGAGCGGCGTGCCCTTCGAGCCTCACCAGCGACCCATCGAACGGGCGCTCGCCGTCGAAACCGTGACCGGCCAACGGGGAAGCTCTCGTCTTCTCTGTGACACCCCAAATGTATTGTTGTCTGTATGGCGGTGGGGGTGATCAAGCGGGTTGACGGGGGCGGCGCAATGGTTGCGGTCAACGACTCGACCCGGTTGCTTCGACGGACACGATCGGTGCAACTCGACCACGTCTGGCGGGCACTCGAAACCGGTGCCTGGGTCACGGGCGGGTTCCGTTCAGCGACACCGTGGCTGTCGTCAATCACGGGCGAATCACCGTCGGCTTCGAGCGTGACACTGCGGCTCGCCGAACGAATCCAACAGATGCCCGAAGTCAAAGCCACCTTCGCTGACGGTGTACTCGCCGAAAGCGCGCTCCGCCAACTCACTGACCTGTGGTCCTTCGACATCGCCGGCGAATTCGCTCGTGACGAACGGATGCTGCTCGGCTGGGCGTTGCAATTCGCGTCCGCTGATCTGAAGATGCTCCTCGCCACCTGGCTACTGCACAACGACCCCGACGCCGCCGAAAAGACCGCCCAGGAACAATTCGAGTCACGAGAACTGCACCTGTCATCCCTGCTCGACAGCATGGGCCGCCTCGACGGGCTCCTCGACCCAGAAGGCTTCAACCTCGTCCGCGAAGCAATCCGACATCTCTCAGGCCGCACCATTGAAGACGAACGGACCCGAGCACAACGGCAAGCCGACGCCTTGGTCACGCTTGCCAAGAACTACCTCGCCACCGCCGAACACGTACCAGGCAGGAAACGAAACCGGCCGCGAATTGTTGCCACATCTGACTACAACGACCTGATCGCAGCGGCCACCGGCGGCACGCTCGACACAAACAGCGGCCGCATCACCATCACACCCGAAGCTGTTCGCCGCATCGCCTGCGACGCCAGCATCCACCGTCTCGTCACGAACGGCCAGTCCACGGTGCTCGACTTCGGTCGCCGCACCCAATCGGTCTCCGACTCGCTCTTCGATGTCCTCGCGCTGCGTGACCACGGATGCCGTTGGAACGGCTGCAACACCACTGCTGGGGCATGTGATGCTCACCATGCCAAGCATTGGGCTGACGGCGGAACAACTGACCAATCCAACCTCGTTTTACTCTGCTGGTTCCATCACCACCTGCTGCACGAACAACACTGGAGTATCTCGCCCCTCGGGGGCGGCCACTTCACACTCCAAGATCCCCACGGGCAAACCCATCACATGCGACCGCCCCACATCGGCCTCACCCTGTCCTCGGAAGCGTCAAACGGACCCACACTCTTCAGCCCACCGGTCTGACCGCGGCTCACTGATCGGCGTTGACCGGCGGGGACCAGCGTGACGTCGTCGCCAATGGCCACACTCCCTGGCGTCGCAACCAGCGATCCGATCGACAGAAACGTCGCGCGGTCACGATTGATCGTCTTCAGGAGTTCGATGTCACGTTCGAGGCCCGGCTGCGGACGGGCAACCATCACGCAACGATCGATCTGTTTCGACACGGCGAGTTCGGCGCCGGGACCTACAAGACCAATCTGCAGGTGGTGACCAACGAAGCCGTCCTCGCCCGAACCGCTGACAACAATATTGGTGCGGAAACGACGCAGGTCCCAGTCGCCGAGCGTCCCGGTCGACACCAACGACACGCGGCTTGACTTTGAGTCGTGCCACGCACCTGCGGGGCCGGTCCACGACACCCAGTCGGCGTCGTGCTCGAAGTCGAGCGGCACCTCGTATGTTCCCCCGACATCACCTGCGGCCCGGAGTTCGACCTCCTGGCCGAGCCAGCGCGACAGTGCCACCGACGCTTCGCCCGATGCAATTTCGCCGGTCTCCGGGACATCGATCACCACGTCGTCATCAACCACTCGCGCCGAAGCGAAAAGCAGCTGTGGCGATCGACGCGCCGTGAGCACTGTTCCTGTCGCGACATCAAAGACGCCCCATCTGCGGTCCCCCGCAATGCCGAGTACGCCGACCTGGGTGTTCTCAAGTTGCTCACCACCCATCGACTTCACCGGATAACGCCACAGTTCAGTCACGTGCATGGGCCCCAGCCTGGCACAGGGCTGGCCGGCTGATTCGCACCACGCGTTCGCTCCACGCCTGCCTGATCGGTAAAGTACTGAGATGAACGAACCCACGACGACCGTCGCCGAGAACGCAGCAACCGCCGATGCTCTGGCAGTCGAACTCGTCGAAGAAGAACTGCTCGTCGAGGAGATCTCCATCGACGGCATGTGCGGCGTCTACTGAATCGCTGAGCGAACTCGACCAACATGACCGACTCCCTGCTCGAGCAGCGACTGATGCTGCATCCGCAGGTGGCACTCCGCCCGGAACCATTCGGTGCGCTCGCGTACCACTACGGCAACCGGAAGCTGGTCTTCCTGAAGCATCCTGACGTTGTGCGGCTTGTCCAAGCCCTCGACGGCACCGGCACCACCGCCGAAAAACTCTCCGAGTGTGAAATCGACGCAGCCCGTTGGCCGTCGTTCGAGCGTGCACTCGCCAACCTCCACGCATCGGAGATGCTCCAATGAGCAAGACCCAACTCGTCGAACAACTCAAGAGTGGCCTCGACGCCCCCATCTGCCTGACGTGGGAGTTGACCTATGCCTGCAACCTCGAATGCGTGCACTGCCTCTCGTCATCAGGGCGCCGCGACCCACGCGAGTTAACAACCGACGAGGCCAAAGCGGTCCTCGACGAACTGCACGACCTGCAGGTTTTCTACATCAACATGGGTGGCGGCGAGCCAATGATCCGCCGCGACTTTTTCGAGCTGCTCGAATACTCGATCGGCCGAGGTATTGGCGTCAAGTTCTCCACCAACGGAGCATTCATCGACGCTGCGAAGGCCAAGCGCCTTGCAGCAATGGACTACCTCGATATCCAGATCAGCCTCGACGGCACCGATGCAGTCACCAACGACGCCGTCCGCGGTGAGGGCTCCTACGACACCGCGATCCAGGCAATGAACCATCTGCGCGAAGCAGGCTTCGGTGAGTTCAAGATCTCCGTCGTTGTCACTCGCTACAACGTTGACCAGCTCGACGAGTTCAAGGCGTTGGCCGACGAATACGGGGCCCAGCTCCGCATCACCCGCCTGCGCCCGTCAGGCCGCGGCGCCGACAGCTGGCACGACCTGCACCCGACACAGGCCCAGCAGCGTCAGATCTACGACTGGTTGGTCCTCAACGGCGAGAACGTCCTGACCGGCGACTCGTTCTTCCACCTCAACGCACTTGGAGAAGAGCCCCTTCCGGGCCTCAACATGTGCGGCGCCGGGCGCGTGGTCTGCCTGATCGATCCAATCGGTGACGTGTACGCCTGCCCGTTCGTTATCCACGACGAGTTCAAGGCTGGCTCGGTCCGCGACGACGGCGGCTTCAGCCAGGTGTGGAAACAGAGCGACCTG
>JBLIKS010000317.1:0-3534 GCA_047635555.1 Candidatus Azotimanducaceae bacterium | reverse complement strand
AGATCATGCCGCCGACGCCGCCGAGAGCCGAAGCGACGCCGAATGACATCGTCTTGTGGAAGCTGAGGCTCATGCCGTTGACAGCTGCCGACGTTTCGTTGTCGCGGACCGCACGGATTGCCCGGCCCGGCCGGCTCTTGATCAGGTTGCTCACCAGCTTGAAACAGACGAGGGCCAGGATCACCATCAAGAAGAAGGTCCAGACGCGCTGTTCCTCCTTGCTCGACATTCCGTCACCATCACCGAAGTACTGGCCAATGAGCGGCAACGTGTGCAGTGCGTCGACGATGCCGTCAAGAGGCAGCCAGCTGGGTGGAACGAAGTCTGAGTCGACTTGCTTACCAGCGGCGCCTCCGGTGTACGGGAGCAAGAAGTCGAGCTTGATCAGCGAGGGAAAGATCGCTGCCAAACCGAGCGTGACAAGTGCCAGATAGAGGCCCCTGATCCTCAGTGCCGGGATCCCGAACACCAAGCCAAACACGAAGCAGACCGGAACCACGACGAGCAGCGACGTAAACCATGCCCAGTTCTGGTCCGCAACGAGCCAGGCGGAGATGTAGGCGCCGGTGCCGAAGAAAAAGCCCTGTCCAAGCGACAACTGGCCGGTGAAGCCAGCAACCACTTGCAGCCCGAGAATCGCCACCATGAACGAGATGGATTTCGTGACGCGTGTAATGCTCAACTTGTAGCTGTTGTCGAACAGCTCAATCGAGCCGGTGTCGTTGTACGCGAACGCAACGATCAGGATCAACAGGGTGAGCAGCCCAAATCCGGCGATCTTGTAGGCACGGTATTGATTCGTGCCTTCGGTGAAAAGGAATTTTGGTGATGTAGTAGCCATTGTTTTCTTCCTCAGACCCGTTCAACCTGGGGCGTGCCGAACAGCCCAGATGGTTTAAACAACAAGACCAGCATCAGTACCGCCACGGCGGCGAGCAAACTGAGTTCGCTCGGGATACCGAGGTACGGCACCCCAATCGATTGGACGAGGCCAATGGCGAGACCGCCAGCGATCGCACCACCGAGGCTGTCGAGACCGCCGAGTGCTGCAGCCGAGACGGCGAAGATGAGGCCGGTGACCATCACGTTCGGTTCAAGCTGGCGGAACGGTGAGGCAACGAAGACGCAGACGCCCAGAGTGCCAACTGCTGCCGCAATCGCCCAGCCGAACTGCAACGTCGGCCCCACTTTGATGCCGGCGAGTTCGCTTGACTCGAGGTTCGATGACACCGCTCGAAAAGCGAGGCCGATCTTGGTCTTCTTGAGGAGCAGCGTGAGGCCGCCAGCGACGACGGCGATGGTGCCCATCGTGCCGATCGTGTACCAGGAGAGCGTCGCCGTATTCCAGGTCAGGGCATTGCCCGACGGGAACAGCTCGGGGAATGCCCGAGGGTCGAACCGCCAGACGATGCCGGCAAGTGCGTTAATCCCGAGGAAGAGGCCAAGCGTGATGATGACGAGCGGTAAGTGATCTGCCGGATCGAACGGCCGGATCAGCGTGCGCTCGATGCCCGCGGCGAGGACGGCGGTGATCGCCATTGCGCCAATGACAGCAATCCACACCGGCAGGCCGCGTTCGGTCGCAAGAACGAGGGCAACGAATCCGCCAAACATGGCGAACTCGCCTTGGGCAAAGTTGATCAGCGTGGTCGCCTTGAAGATCATGACCAAGGCCATTGCGATCAAGGCGTACGTGGCTCCGTTGGACAGGCCATCGGAAACGCGGTTGAGAAAGAGTTCCATGGTTATTTTCCCCTCAGACTCCGAGGTAGGCCTTACGGATGGCGTCGTCGTTGATTAATTCGTCGGCTGGACCTTCGGTGAAGATCGCTCCGGACTCGAGGACGTAGCCCCGGTCGCCGATGCCAAGTGCCAGCTGTGCGTTCTGTTCAACCACAAGCATCGTCGTGCCGATCTCCTTGTTGATTTCGGCGAAGCGCTCAAACAGCTCCGCCACAATGATCGGGGCCAGCCCAAGTGACGGTTCGTCAAGCAAGAGCAGGCTGGGACGAGACATCAGCGCCCGAGAAACGGCGAGCATCTGCTGCTCACCGCCGGACAGCGAACCGGCGCGCTGATTCTTGCGCTCCCGGAGCACGGGGTAGACGTCGAACCACTGCTCGATGTCTTTGTCGATTTCGTTGTCGTTTCGGATATAGGCACCGACTCGGAGGTTGTCCTCGACGGACAACTCGGGCAGCGTGCCCCGGCCCTGCGGTACATGGGCGACTCCCTTGCGCACGAGATCAGGGGCCTTCGCGCTACTGATGTCCTCGCCGCGCAGCTTGATCGAGCCCGTCCGGGCAATCATGCCCGACACCGCACGCAACGTCGTGGTCTTACCGGCGCCGTTGGCACCAAGGATGACCACGATTTCGCCGTCGGCGACGTGGAAGTCCAAGCCGTGCAGGACCTGAATCTGGCCGTATCCGCCTTTAAGACCCTTGACCTCGAGAACGAGTTCGGGAGGTGTGCTGGACTCGCTCATGCGGGTGCTCCTAGGTACGCCTCGATAACGGCCGGATTTTCCTGCACTTCTGCAGGCAAGCCCTCAGCGATCTTGCGGCCAAAGTCGAGAACGACGACGTTCTCGGAGATGCTCATCACGAGGCCCATGTGGTGCTCGACGAGAAGGATCGTCAGGTTGTAGTCGGTCCGAATTTTCCGGATAACGACCGACAGTTCTTCGACTTCGCTGTGCGTGAGGCCCGTCGCTGGTTCATCGAGCATCAGCAGCTTGGGATGGCCGATGAGACAGCGGGCGAGTTCGATTCGCTTGAGCGTTCCGTACGGAAGACCAGCGCACTGCTGGAAAGCGAAATCTGCGAGGCCGAGGTCGGTCAGAATCGTGAATGCCTCGGAGGCCAGCTTCTGCTCTTCCTTCTTGCGCCCGATGTTGAGCATCGCAGTTCCGAAGTTCTGCTTGCTCCGCACGTGCGCACCAGCCATGACGTTCTCGATCACGCTCATGCGTGGCCAAAGCGCCAGGTTCTGGAACGTCCGAAAGATGCCGGTCTTGGCAATCAAGTGTGGTGGCGTCTTCAACAGGTCGACCCCGTTAAAGCTCAACGATCCAGCGGTCGGGTCATAGATGCGACTGATGACGTTAAACATCGTCGTCTTCCCCGCCCCGTTGGGACCGATCAGGCCACAAATCTGTCCTTCTTCGATATCGAAAGTCATCCCGCTGAGAGCAACAATGCCCCCAAACCTGACTTCGACATCTTTCACTTCCAGCATTGCCATCGACGTAAACCCCCTGATGTTCGTCGGTGTTTTGAGGAACGTAGCACGTGTCCCCACTCGGCCACAGAACCGGACGGTTCGAGGACGAAGATCGAAAGGTACCAGACGGCCGCTTTGAGTACCGGACCGAAACGACCGGCCTCGGGTGAAGTTTTGTAAAGATGGCAAGATTCGAAATCCCGGTCAGCCGATGCGAGTCGGCAAACGTCGTTGCCTAGAGTCGGGGGTGTGCAGACCACGCGACTTACCGCACTGCTCATCGCCACGGGGCTGTTCGCTGCAGCATGC
>JBLIKS010000316.1:0-3539 GCA_047635555.1 Candidatus Azotimanducaceae bacterium | reverse complement strand
GAGGCATCGGCGCGCCACCCTTGCACGACGGCACCGTCGGGCGTGGTCAGGTTGCCGGTGGCATCGAGGTTGAATGCGCCCGCACGGGTGTAAAGATTCTCAGCACCATTGTTGACGACAAAGAAGCCGTCACCCTGGATAGCAAAGTCAGTCGGTCGGCTCGTTCGTTGGATTGCTCCCTGCGCGAACGACTGCACCGTGCCGGCAAGTCTCGAACCGAGACCGATCTGTGCCGGGTTCGTCCCGGCAATCTGTCCACCAGGGGCAGCGGCACCCTTCAGTGTCTGCGTCAGAACATCGGAGAAGACTGTCGAAGAGCCCTTAAATCCAATGGTCGACACGTTGGCGATGTCATTACCGACAACGTCGAGCATGACTTGGTGATTGCGGAGCCCGGACAGGGCGCTGGACATTGAACGGATCATGAGTGGATGCCTCCATGAGTGGGTGTGGATGAGGAACGGCATCCGTGCCGAAATCGCCGGAAGTGGCGAACACCCGGATCCGTCCGGGTGTCGTAAGAACAGTCCGGCGCATGCACGGATGCGCCGGTTGGTGGACAGGGACCCACCGGTCGTTCAGGCCGTGACCACCGCCGGGACAGGAGAAAGAGTAGGAGCCGGGGCCGACAACGCAGGGGCGAACACCTGCGACACCGTCCCAAGCGGGACTGAAAGCCCACCCACCGACAACGTAAGGTCACCGTTTTCGAAGCGAACCGATTCAACGCGACCAGTCACTTGCTCACCTGCGTCAGCGAGGAAGGCGATCTCTCGTCCGACAAGTGAGCCGGCAAGCACGAGCTTGTCGGACGACTCGGCAGCCTGGAGAGAATCGGCGATGTCGTTCAATCGATCGACCATCGTCAGCTGAGCCGACTGCGCCAACATCTGGGATGTATCGGCTGGCTTCGTCGGATCCTGGTACTTGAGCTGTGCAACGAGCAATTTCAGAAAGGCGTCTCGGTCGAGTACGGCGCCAGGGTTCTCGACCGGGGAACCAGCCGATACTGACGAACCGCCGATAGTTGGGGAAATGGATTCGATGTTGGACATGTGTCTTTCTTTCTGACTCAGAGTTGAACGTCGACTCGACCGGCCCCGGCCAGCTCATCAGTTGCTGCTTGGGGAGTTGATGAGGCGGTGCCGTCTTGGGGTGGACGCGCTGGATCGCTGTCGCTGTTGGGCAAGGTGCGATGTGCGCGAGATCGATTGCGCTGATCGGCATCCCCCTGCGCAACGCCGAACGAACCGACATCGATCCCTGAATCGCTGAGCTCTTGGCGAAGTTCGTGAAGTCGACCGCTGAGTAAAACCCGCGTCGGGAACTCATCAGCGCGCATGTTGACTTCGAGAATTCCTCGGCGGTCGGCCACGTCGATCCGGATGGCACCAAGCTCATCGGTGACAACGTCCATCCCGAGCCGCGACACGCCACCGAGACGATGGAGCGCGGCACGGTCGAGTACGTTCGGGCCATCGACCAGGGACTGATCGGCCATCAGCGCTGTCGCCTCGGCGTCGGGCGGCAAAGTGATGGGAGCCGATGCAGCCGGCCTCGGCAAACCGATTGCTGTGTTTGTGGAACCTGTGTCTGGTGGCGTGGGTACGTTGACCCGTGACAGGTGGCTGGAAGTCGAGGCACTGTCGGTCGAGGCACTGTCGGTCGCGGCAACCTCGACCGATGTGGTCAGCAGTGCACCGGCAGGCCCGTGATGCTCGACGACTCCTGCTCGCTCGGGGTCTGATTCAGCCCCGGCTCGAGCGGCACCAGGCGTCGCTGACGGCGTGTTGGCCACCCGAGCAGCGGTCACTACCGCAGACAAGACCAGCTGATCGGCAGCTACGGCAACCTGGAGATGCACGACGCCGGTGTTGGCATCAAGTGCAGTCGGGTCAGTGGAGCAAGCCAGGTCTGGCATGTCTATCGACCCCGCCGACTCAGTGTCCGCGTCACTCGACTTACTGGTTGCCTCGTTTGTCGTCGGCTGTTCGGGGTCCTCGACGACCGCTCGGCCAACAGGTTCGGCGTTGCGCGACCCGGGGCCGGCCACGTGATGGTCGAGGTGCCCCTGCAGCACCGTCGAAAATGCCGGACCGGCCGTGTCGCTCGTGGGCTTCTTGTCGCCGGGTGACAAAAAGGGCGTCGCTGACGTAGCCGCCGCGCTCGGCATCTGTCCGTTCATTCTCAGTCTCGGTCCCATCGCATGATGACGATGTCATCGAGCTCAGCTCGCTCGCTGTGTTCCAGTTCTGCCTGTGCTAACTCAGTGGTGCGTGCTTGCAGACGTTCGACACCCTCGAGACGTTGCGCTGCAAGGCTCCAACTCGCCAGTGAACTTGTGAGTGCACCGTGAGCAACCGCAACGGCAGCCGCAGCGAGAGCGATGTCGCGCATGCCTCCGTCAAGCATTCGGCGATGCGCAACGAATTTCGCGGCCACCGTCGGCATCGAGTTCGATGCGTCATCGACGGCACTGACGGTTGTCGATTCGTAGCGTTGTCGCTCGGCAATGAGTACTTGGTCGCGTGCAACGGCAGCTCGCTCGATGCGTTCTTGAAGCCCGCGAATACGCAAGACGGTGTCCATGCGGGTCCGACTCACGAGGGCTGTCCGAGCACGGTGGCCAGGTGACGAAACGCATCTGGAGCGTCGACGCGATCGTCGATACGTTGCCGGAGAAACTCTTGAATAGGTTCGCGCAGCGCCACCGCTCGGTCGACCGTCGGGTTCGTCCCCGGCACATAGGCGCCGATCTCGATGAGGTCTCGCGCCTCTGCATGAGCTGCCATCAGCCGGCGGAGTTCTCCTGCAAGCTGCTGCTGTTCCGGGTCGGTCACAGCGTTGGCGACACGGCTCACCGAGGCAAGCGCGTCGATCGCCGGATAGTGCCCAGCGTGGGCCAACGACCGCGACAACACCACGTGTCCATCGAGAATTGATCGCACGGCGTCAGCAATGGGCTCGTTGTGATCGTCGCCATCAACCAGGACGGTGTAAATCCCCGTGATTGAGCCTCGTTCCGCAGTACCGGCCCGTTCGAGCAATTTGGGCAACAGGGTAAACACGCTTGGCGGGTAGCCCCTCGACGTCGGCGGTTCGCCTGCCGACAGCCCGATCTCGCGTTGTGCCATGCAGTAGCGGGTCAGGGAATCCATCATCAGGACCACGTCGTTGCCGAGATCTCGAAACCACTCTGCGATCCGTGTGGCAGCCGTAGCGGCCCGCAGCCGGACGAGTGCCGGTTCATCGGATGTCGCGACGATCAACACGGAACGCTTCATCCCCTCCTCGCCAAGTTCAGCCTCGATGAACTCGCGGACCTCACGTCCACGTTCGCCGATGAGTGCCACGACGTTGACGTCTGCGGTCGACCCGCGGGCCACCATTCCCATCAACGTCGACTTGCCGACACCCGATCCGGCGAAGACCCCGACGCGCTGACCTTTACCCATCGGCATCAGGGTGTCCCAGACCCGCACGCCGAGCGAAAGCGGAGTATCGACCCGGGCTCGCCGTAAAGGGTGTGGCGGCGAGCC
>JBLIKS010000315.1:0-3546 GCA_047635555.1 Candidatus Azotimanducaceae bacterium | reverse complement strand
GAGCTCAGGCCGGCGGCTGGCTCGTCGAGCAGTAACACACTCGGATGCATCGCGACCGCACGAGCAATGGCGAGCAAACGGCGCTTGCCGTATGACAGGTCTTTGACGTCCCGGTGTAGATCCTCGTCGAGGCGGAATTCCTTGATCGTCCGAACGACCTCGGGTGGGAACGGTGGATTGACCGGCCAAACGAGGTCGCGCAGGTAGGAGCGGAGATCCTGCGGGTCGGCAGCCACGCTGAGGTTCTCAAACACGGTTGAGTCCTCGAACAGCTCAAGCGACTGAAACGAGCGAGCTACCCCGGCACGGGCGCGTTGCGTCGCGGTCTTGCCGGAGAGGTCGACATCGTCGAGCATGACCTGACCTTCGGCAGTGGTGAAGCCGCTGAGCGCGTCGATGAGCGAGGTCTTGCCGGCGCCGTTCGGCCCGATCAGGCCGGTAACTCGGCCGGGTTCGACGCGGTGGCTGACGTCGTTCACTGCAATGACTGCCCCGTATCGAACGGTCAGGCCCTCCATCGTGAGCGATCGTGGCGGCACCCGGGTCAACTCGTCGTCGTCGGACAGCGGTGCGGACACGTCAGACAGTTCGATGATGTAGGACCGCCCCCACTTGCGCGACTTTTTGAAGAGTCGAAAGATCTTGACCCACTCCGCTGCGACGCCATCCTGATACGCCAGCACCGTCAGCAGGATCGCGATCCCGCTGATCAGATTGATCCACTTTCCGATGCCGTCCCAGGTCGACTCGAAGACCTGTTGGTTCAGCCCCGCCGTCGCCATTGTGGCACCGACGAACGCGCCTAAGATGTGGCCGACGCCGCCGACCAATGCCAGGCCGACATAGGTCACTGAGGTGAAGTTGGTGAACGACTGGTAGCTGATGGAGCTGAGGCGAAATGCAAGGAGGATGCCGCCGAGCGCGGCGATCGCTGCCGCGAAGGCGAACGCAAAGAGCTTCGCCGCCACCACGTCGATCCCGAGCGCTGCCGCAGCGCGCTCGTTGGTGCGTACCGCAATGAGCCGTCGGCCGCTGCGACCGCGACGCACGTTCGAAACCACCCAGACCGCCAGCATCGCCATCCCCAAGGTGAAGATGCCATAGCGCGCGGGATGGTTGATGGAACCGATGTCGAAGCCGAACAAATCTGGGTTCCCGACCTGGGTACCCTGTACCCCTCCGGTGTAGTTCCGATTTCGGAACAGCATGAGCTCCATCGTCGTACCCAGCCCGAGCGTCACGATCGCGAGATTGATACCGCGGGTTCGCACCGCTGGCAGCGCGAACGCCAGACCAAGCGGGACGGCCGCAGCAACACCGGCCACGAGGCCGAGCAGGAACGGAATGTCGTACACCGCGACGAGTCGACCGGCGACCCAGGCACCAAACCCGGCGATCGAATACTGCGCCAGCGACAACTGCCCGGCGTAGCCGGTCAGCACGACGATCGAGAGCAAGACGACCGACACGCCGATCGACACGGTGAGCGCATCGATCCATTTGGGCTGCTTGGTCAACATCAAAAAGACGACGGCGAGACATCCGAAGATCGTCCAATCCCACGACATCCGACCGTTGCCGATCATCGGCAACTCGCGGAGGAAGTAGTCACGCAGCGGCAGTGAGCGGCCGCGGAACACAAGGAACGCGATGATGACGAGGAACGGAAGCGACGGGCCGAGACCCTGCTGGTCGACGAAGCGCCCGACCAGCGTCTGGCCGACGCCGAGGCCGACGCCCGCAGCCGTGGCGATCGGGAACGATCTGAAGTCGGCGACAAGTGCTGCAGCGAGAGCCGCGAGGACGAGCGACGTCATCGATGTGACCTGCAGCGTGATGATCGGAACGACCAGGATCCCGGCGATCGCAGCGAGAGCCGAGCCAAGTGCCCAGTTGAGAACCGCGATCCGGTTGGGCGACACGCCAACGGCCGATGCGGACCGTTCGCTCTCTGACACCGCTTCGGTCGCGAGACCGAATTGACTTGAGCGATAGAGCAACCAGAGCCCGAACGCTGAAACGCTGGCGATGCCGATGAGGATGATGCGGTCGACCGTGATACTGACGTCGCCCCAGAGCGTCACACGATCGGTGGGAAGCCAACTGTCGACCTGTCGTGGCGCTGAGCCATAGCGGATCACCACACCTGCCTGGACCGTGATCAGCACGCCGAGCGTCGCGATCACCCTGACGAGCGAGCTGGCGCGACGCAGCGGCCGCATGATCAGCCAATGAGTCAGCGCCCCCAACAACGCGGACAGGGCGACGCCAACAACCGATGCGGCCAAGAATGGCCAGCCCTGCTCGTACTGCAGCTCCCATTGCATAAAGACGCCGGCGATAGCCGTTGCGCCGAGCGAGAAGTTCAGCACGCCCGTGCCGCGATAGATCACGATCAGCCCCTGCGACCCGAACGCATACAGCGCTCCGACCCCAAGACCCAACAGCGCGAACCTGATGACTTCGTTCATCTTCCCCCTCGGTCAATGTGTATTCCCCAACACACCGTGTGATTTCGACGTTTAAACATCGGTTCACTTGGTGTGCTGATCGGCACAGTAGCGCGACATGCGAGGTGCGGCAAGTCGAAAGAAAACGCCGTAGGATGAGGAAATACAAGGAAGTTCAGGGTCGTGCAGGGTTTGATCGCGAGCATCTTTTTACGATTCAACTGGCGAACATCGGATGTTTGTGCTGGAATGTCGGTTTCAGGGATCGCGTCGATGCGACATCGATTGACGCACACACCACCAAAGGGGAAGAAGCCAATGACCAAAGGAACTGCACAACGCACACGTTCGTTGCGGACCATCGTCGCTCCACTCATCGCCATGACATTCGTCATCGCGGCGTGTGGCAGCGACAGCGACACCGCCGAGCCCGCCGACGACACCGGCACAGAAGAGTCAGTCGACACACAGGCGTCGACCGAACCAACGGCAGAGTCGTCAGAACCGACCGGCGAACCGCTCAAGGTGATGACGGTGACCACGCTCAACGCTGCCGGCCCGACGTATCAGAACATCGCGAATACCGCGATGGTCTACCAGGACTACATCAACGCCCGGGGCGGTATCGCCGGGAGGCCACTCGATGTCACCGTGTGCGACGAGCAATTCGACCCGGCAATCGCGACAACTTGCGCTCGACAGGCAGTCGAGGAGGGCATGGTCTCGATCGTCGGCTCGTTCACCTACTTCGCAGAGAGCATCGTGCCAGTCATCGCCCAATCCAGCATCACCTGGTTCGGCGCGTGCTGCCCAATCACTCCTTCCGAACTCAGCAACCCCTACTCGTTCAACATCGGCAACCAGCCGATGTACGCCGTCGGAATGGTCAAACGAGCCGTGGAAGATGGTTGCAAGAGCATTAACGCCGTCATCATCGACGGCGCCCAGGTATTCATCCCGCCGATGGAGAACGCCATCAAAGCGCTCGGCATGAGCTTCGGGAACACCATCATCCTGCCGCCGACGGCCCAGGACTATTCGTCCGAGGTCGCCCAAGCCACGACAGACGCTGACTGCGTCGTCGCCGTGATCTCCG
>JBLIKS010000314.1:0-3589 GCA_047635555.1 Candidatus Azotimanducaceae bacterium | reverse complement strand
ACCGGTGTGAAACAACAACCGGGAGCTCGGTGCACCGCGACGTCGCATTGCAATCGCTGATTGTTGGGCGGCTCCGACGGGTTGTTGTTGATGCTGACAGTGTCGTGATCGACCTCGGCCGCACGCAACGACTGTTCAGCGGCAAAGCCCGCGACGCCGCGCAACTGTTGGTCACGACCTGCACTCACCGGGGCTGCGATACCCCGGCAACACTGTGCGACGTCGATCACCGCAACGAATGGGCTGACAATGGTGGATCAACTGATCAGGCAAACGCAATGCCACTCTGCGGACCCCACGACCGATGGAAACACGCCAACAAAATCCGGAGTCGACGCGCCACCAGCGGCCGACTTTTCCTCATCACACCCGACGGCACCACCATCTTGCCCGCCGGCACCCGCGAACCAGAATGGGCCGAACCACCACCACCACCACCTGGAACCGCACCCGGCGGCAATGATCCCTGGGCGGCCTTTCCCGACGCAGTCGACTTCGACAATGTCACCGTGACGGTGCGCAGCGGGGGACCTCCGAATCACTGGTACTTCGATGGCGTCAAGCTGATCCGGAAAGACGTTCGTCACCGAGACGCCACGGCGCCGTAGCCCGATCGGTTTCGTCGAGCCTTTTCAGTCGTGCTTATCGTCGGAGCGCGCGTGCTTGGTGAGGTACATCTCCACGTCAGCAGCTGCGAGCATCGAATCGGTCGTGTGGCTTGTCGTGTGGACGGCCTGGCCGATCGAGCAGCCGATCGTCGCGATTCCTGCAGCGAGCAGAAAGGGCCGGGCGATTTCCATCTCAATACGCGCGGCCAGTTCGGCGGTGTGCCCCGGTGAAAATCGTTCGAGCACGGCGACAAACTCGTCACCGCCCATCCTGCCGACCAAATCACCCGAGCGCATCATGGCGGTCAACCGTTGCGCGACGGCGCACAGCAGCTCGTCACCCGCCGCGTGGCCCAGCGTGTCGTTGATCGACTTGAATCCATCGAGGTCGAGGAACAGCACGGTGAGTTGGTCGGATACCGCTGGTTGCCGCTCAATCGCGTCGTCAACGCGTCGGTTTGGCAGTTCGGCAGTTCGGTTCAATGCTGCTGATCGGCGTTCGATCGCCGCATCGAGGTGGGCCAGCACGGCGCGTCGGTTCGGTAGCCCGGTGAGTTGATCAATCGTGGCCATCTTGCGGAGTTCGGCCTCTGCCGACCGCAGCGCTGTGACATCTTGAATCGTGAGGACCGCGCCGACGATGTCGTCGCCGTCATAGATCGGTGATGAGCTCGCGAGGATGAAGAGCTCAAAACCGTCAGGCCATCGAAGCAACGAAGCCAGGTCGCTAACGGTTTCGCCGGCAAGCGCTCGCACAATCGGCCGCTCGTGAACTTCGAAGGGCACGCCGCGCTCGTCGCAGATCGAGTAGTCGTAGGTGAGGGCGAGGAGAGTCTGGCCGACGTGGTGGTGGCCGCGCGTCAGGTCTCGGAATCGTTGGTTCACCTGGATGATCTGCCCATCGGCATTCACTGCCATCAGCCCGGCATGCACGCTGTCGAAGGTGGCCCGCAGCAACTGGTGGTCCTGGTCAGCTCGTTGATCGGCGTCGACTCGGTCGGTGAGGTCGATGATGGTCGACAACACCCGGACGGCCCGAGGGGGCGCATTGAGGTCTTCGAGGGCGTCGCTGTGAGCGTCGTCGTCGTCGATCAACACGGCATTCACCTGAATCCAGCGGTGACTTCCATCGGGCAATCTCAGCTCGAGCAGTCGCCCTCGCTCCGCGCGGCCCGATCGACGTGCCCGTTTGGCCGGCGTGTCGTCGAAGTCGAGCGGCGAACCGTCAACTTCATATATGTCAGCAAAGGCCCCGATCTGTTCGAGTGTCACCTTTGGTGCCTCGACCAGGCCGAGGAGCTCACTTGCGGCGTGGTTGACGCTCACGACGCCTTCTTCCGCACTTTGCAGGACTACCACTTCGCCCAGCGTGTCCAAGACGAGTCGCTGCATACGCTCGGCGATCGCGAGCGCTTGCTCAGCGGCACGACGCTCTTGGATGTCACGGATCGAGATGTGAAACTCGTTCCTCGCCCTCGCATTGGCCACGCACGTAGCCGACAGTGCAGCCCAGGCAAAATCGCCAGATGGCGTCCTCGCCATCCGGAGATCCGCGTGCGTCGTCGAACCGTTCGACCGAGCCGACTCCAGTGTGTCGACGACGATCCTGCGATCGTCCGGATGAACGAGGTCGGCGAGATGCATGCCAATCAGCTCTGCGGCTTTGCGATGGGAACCAGCTGGATGCGACGAATAGATCACGATGCCGTCGGCAGTCAGACGGATGAGCAGGTCCGGGTTGGTCCCCGCGAGGTGCCGGTGGATTTTGGCGGACCGAGCCAATTCGCCTTCAGCCTCCAAGCGTTTGGTGACACTGCGCCCAACGGAAACGATGCCGTCCCCCATCACCGAGACACTCACCCCAAACGCACCAACGACGTTGCCATCGTCGATCCATGGGATCTCGATCAGATCAGACTGCCCGGTCAAAGCAACGTTGCGGTAGCGGTCGAAAACACCCGGCTCGCGATAGACCGCAGCAACATCGCGCAGACGATGCCCCACCAGATCCGATGACGCGATGCCGATGGTTTGCACCGCGGCCTCGTTCACAAACTCATAAACGAAGTCAACAATGTCGCCCGTGTCGTCGCGCCACGCCGACCAGATCACCACGGAATCCGTAATCGAACCAGCGAGGACGTGGAAAGACCATCGGTCACCCGGCTGCGGTGCAGCCGCGATACCAATCGGCAAATCCATGACAACAACCGTAACAGCCGCGCAACTGCACCGATCCGGCAACTCGCTATGTACTCGAAGGTCAAGCTGCGTCGTCCACACGCCGGGTCGCGTAGCGTGGCGGGCGATGCGCTGGCGCCGCCCCGTGGGCTTGGAGCAACTCGATGCGAATGCAGCCGTCGAGTTGGCGCGACTTGGAGGGTTCGAGGGACTGTCGCGTTCGGTGATGGTTGGCGTCGTGCCGTTAGCTGCGCTCGAAGCCCTCGGATCCAAAGCGGCGGTGTCGTACGCCTTCATCGGCGGCCAGATGATCACGCTCATGATCACGATCAACGTGGGTTGGCTCGAACGAAAAATGCCACGCCGCTGGGTCGTGACGCTGGCATCGAGTTTTCTCGTTGTTGCAGCAGGGCTGTTCCTCGTTGCGGATGGCCCACTGTTCGTATTGGCAGTCGGGCTGAGATCAGCCGAGGCGTCGATCTTCGCTGTGTGCATGTCGCTGTACATCATGGATTACATCGGTAAGCGGGATCTGACCTCGACCGAGTCCCGCCGCATGGTGTACATCGGCGCGTCGTGGGTCATCGGTCCGACACTCGGTGTGTGGCTCTGGAGCAACGCACACACATCAGCACCGTTTCTTATTTCGATCGTGATGACGCTCGTGACGGCCTGGTACTTCTGGCGTCTTCGGTTGCATCGAAATCCTGTTCTCCTCACACCGACCACAGCAATCCCCAACGCTGTACACAGCATGGTCCGGTTCTTCCGCCAGCGAAATCTGAGGATTGCCTACGCCA
>JBLIKS010000313.1:0-3597 GCA_047635555.1 Candidatus Azotimanducaceae bacterium | reverse complement strand
TCCGTACACGGAAGCTGACCGGCCGTTGCCGACCATCGACTACGGCCGCGACAAACGAGACGCGGAAGATGCAGTGATGCTGGCATGTCCGACCGCCGTGATGATCCGCACCTCACTGCTGTACGGCACCGGCCAACTCGGTCATGTCCAGCTCGACGTGCAACGGGCGCTGTCGACAGGCAGCGATCGACGCCCGATGACTTTCTTCACCGATGAGTACCGCTGTCCGGTCCACGCCGCCGATGTTGCGAACGCGATCGCCGAACTCGCCACACGACCGGACGTCATCGGCCCGCTTAATGTCGCTGGCCCCGACGTGCTCAGCCGTTCCGACTTCGCCCGGGCAACCGCCACATGGATGGGCCAAGACCCAAATCGTTTGCCGACCAGCACCATCGCCGAAGCCGGTGTGGACCGCCCCGCCCGCATCGCCCTCGACACCAGCATGGCCGCGGCGTTGGGAATCACCTGCCGCTCAGTCAGCGAGTCGTACGGCCTCGGATGAAGCCGCAGAGCGAGCGATCAACAGACGAATTGAAGTTGCGCAAGGAGTAGCTCGCGGCAGGTAGGGAGCGAACGGGTGGCAGCGGGGACTGAAGAGGGACCGTCGGCGAGGCACGAGCCGTCGCAGCCCGATCAGTCGCCGCTGACAGGACCCGAGAGCGGATCCAGCAGCAAAGAGCTACAACCCGCTCATCGTCACGTCACGGATCACGAGTGACAATCCGCTGGCTCGCATCGGCAGCCATTCGATGTCGCCGCCGATCTCGATGATGTCCTGCAACATTCGCTGCAGCGTCGATGCGATCGTGAACTCCCGCACGGGTGCGCCGACTTCGCCGTTGGTGATCAACAGACCGGCCGCTCCGGTTGAGAAGTCACCGCTGATGGGATTGACGCCGGAGTGCAGGCCCTGCATTGATTGCACGAGTAGACCGTCATCAATGTCGGAGACAATCTCGGCCTGTGAGCGCAGACCCGGCACGAGCGAAAGGGCGAGACAGCCGACGCCTGGAGTACCGGCGAACCCGCCACGCGTTGCATTGCCGGTCGACACGGTGCCGGCCCGACGAGCGCTGTAGGAGTTGTGGACAAACTGTTTCAGCACGCCGTTCTCGATCAGCACGTTGCGACGAGCGGCGAGGCCTTCGCCATCGACGTCGGTGGCGCTGTAGGCCTTGGTGTTGGTCGGGTCGTCAATCAGCGTGATGTTGGCGGATGCGACACTGTCGCCAATGCGGTCTTTGAAGAGTGACCGCCCTTTCACGACAGCCTCACCATTGAGCGTCGACGAGATCACGCCGAGGAACTGTGCTGTGACCATCGGGTCGAGGACCACGGTGGTGCGCCGTGTCGACGGCTTGGTCGCGCCCAGGAGGCGAGTTGCTCGCTCGGATGCTTCGCGAGCAGCTTTTTCGAGGTCAAACTCGTGCGGGCTCCGGCCGACGCTGAAACCGAAGCCGGTCTGCGTCTCGGCGTCATCGCCTTCGCCTTCGTCGGCCAGCGTCGAGACCGACACGTAACACCCGTTCTCGCGGCCCGACATCCGGATACCGCTGGTCGATGCAACAGCGGACTCGCCGTGGGCGTCGGAGTAGTTCGAGTCGTCGACGCGGACTCGGGGGTCTTGCCCCGAAGCCAGCTTCTCGAGCTTCTTGGCAAGGTCGATTTTCTCGTCGGTCGGATACTCGGCAAGCGCCTCGTTCCACAATGACTGCTCGGTGATCGGCACGCCATCTGGCTCAGCGAGGGCTGCCCACTCGTCAGATTCGCCAAACTGCACGTTGTCACGCGCATCGGCCAGGACGTCGCTAATCGCTGACTCATCGAGCGTGCCTGCGTATGCGAAGCCGGTGCGGCCCTCGCTGATTACCCGGATGCCGATTCCTTCGCTCTGCGCCGACACGAAGTGCTCGACGGCGCCCTGGTAGATACGCACGTCGGTTTCGCCGCCGCGGGTCACGAACGCTTCGACCTGTTCACCGGGCTTGGCCTGGGCGATGACGCGGTCGGCGACTGCTTGTAGTTCTGATTCGAAGGCGCTCACGCTGCGGTCCCGCCGATAGTGAGTTCCTTCACGCGCAGGGTGGGCTGACCGTCGCCGACCGGCACGCCCTGGCCATCCTTGCCACACGTGCCCGGGTTACCCATGGCAAAGTCATTGGCAAGCATGTCGATGTCTCGCAACACTTTCGGGCCGTTGCCAATGAGGTTGCCCTCACGGAGCGGCTCGGTGATCTTGCCGTCTTCGATCAGGTACGCCTCAGTCATGCCGAACACGAAGTCGCCGGTGGCGGTATTGACGCTGCCCCCGCCGAGCTTGGCGACGTAGACGCCGTGGGGCGTCGAGCTGATGATGTCTTCCGGGGTGTCGGGTCCGTTGAGCACGAAGGTGTTGGTCATGCGGACCATCGGGAGGTGCTGGTAGCTCTGGCGGCGACCGTTACCCGAGCCAGGCCGGCCGGCATTGCGGGCACGGATGTGGTCCCACATGTAGTCGGTGAGAATACCGTCCTCGATCAGCGTGTTGCGCTGGGTGATGTGCCCTTCGTCGTCGTAGCCGAGGGTGCCCCATTCGCCGGGCATCGTGCCATCGTCGACCAGGGTGACCAGCGGGTTGGCAACGAGCTGGCCCACCTTGCCGGCGTAGACGCTCGAGTCCTTCGCGACCAGGTCGGCTTCGAGGCCGTGGCCGCACGCCTCATGGAAGAGCACGCCGCCCGAGCCGTTCTTGATGACGACCGGCATGGCGCCGGACGGCGCAGGGCGAGCCAACAGCTTGGTGATCGCCTGGCGAGCGGCATCGCGGGCGAGTTCTTCGACGTCGACGGTGTCAAAGATCTCAAAACCGACGGTATGGCCCATCGACTGGTAGCCGGTCTGCATACCGCTGTCGCCGTCGGCCACTGCACTGATCCGGAGCAGGGTACGGATGATCTCGTCTGTCGCGAAGACGCCGTCGGTGTTTGCGACAAGGGTGCGCTTCGAACTGTCGCCATAGCCAGCCGACACCTGGACGATCTCGGGACCGTAGGAGCGTGCTGCTTCGTTCATCCGCTGCAGCAATTCGACCTTGCGGGCTTTGGCGATGCTCTCGGGAAGGTGGATAATTGTGTTCGGGCGATGGATTGGCGCCTTGGTGAGTGACACGTTGCGCACCCCTCCGCCGCCTTGGCTGGCTGCCGTCGCTGCTGCTGATGCCGCAGCGACGAGGCCTGCTTCGGAGAGATCAGCCGTGTGTGCGAAACCGGTGGTGTCGCCTGCAATGACGCGGATACCGGCGCCGCGGTCACGACCGCTGGTGACCTGTTCGATGCGGCCGTCGTCGAGGCCCGCCGAAGTGTTCGACTTGTCTTCGGCATACACCTCCGCGAAGTCGGCGCCGGTGCGCACCGCTCCGGCGAGTACTCGTTCCAGGACATCTGCATCGATCACAAACCACAGGGTACGACGTGAGCGGCTGCGGCGACACTCGTGCCATCGAGTCGTCAAACATAACAGTTTCAGCACGGCGTGTGTCGCGCCGGTCAGTCGCGTTAGCGTTGCGGTTGTGGAACTTGAGACGGGTATGCGCGGCGACGCCAAATTGATGGTCAC
>JBLIKS010000312.1:0-3606 GCA_047635555.1 Candidatus Azotimanducaceae bacterium | reverse complement strand
GTGTCGGCGCTGTCGGTGGGCTCGTTCCAGCGGCCCGCAATTTGGGGCGTGAGCGACGAGGTGGCCCACGTGTCGAAGATGTCGGGGTCGCCGGCAAAGCCGCCGGGCTGATGGCGCTGGTCGGCGGTGAAGCCAACCGGGACGTCGATCGACGGGTCGACGGGCAAGTCGGCCTCGTCAGGCACGAGCGGTGTGTCATAGATGGGCTCGCCGGCGTCGTCGAGGCGGTACCAGACGGGAATCGGCACGCCAAAGAAGCGCTGGCGGCTCACGAGCCAGTCGCTGTTCAGACCCTCGACCCAGTTTTCGTAGCGGTGGCGCATGTGATCGGGGTGCCAGGTCACGTCGCCGCTGCGGGCAACCAGTGCGGCGCGCAGGTCGGCGTCTTTGCCACCGTTGCGGATGTACCACTGGCGCGACGTGACGATTTCAAGCGGCCGCTCGCCCTTTTCGTAGAACTTGACCTGGTGCAAAATCGGGCGTGGCTCGCCAACGAGAATGTTCTGCTCGATGAGCTGATCAACCACAGCCGTCTGTGCTTGGTTGGGGTACTTGCCGGCGATCAGCGCGTAGGCCTCGGCATCGACGCCGTGGGGTGCGTCGGGCAGCACACGGCCGTCGCGGCCGATGATGGCGCGCATCTCGAGGCTCAGTTCGCGCCACCAGGTGACGTCGGTGGTATCGCCGAACGTGCAGATCATCGCGATGCCGGTGCCCTTGTCAGGTTGCGCCAACTCGTGCGCCCGGACTTCGACCTCTTGGCCATAGAGCGGCACGATCACCTTGGTGCCGAAGAGTGGCTTGAACCGCTCGTCGTCGGGGTGTGCGACCAGCGACACGCAGGCCGCGAGGAGTTCGGGACGGGTGGTGTCGATCTCGATGCTGCCCGATCCGTCGGCCCGCTGGAACGGGATTTTGTGGTAGGCGGCGGGGCGTTCTTTGTCGGTCAACTCGGCCTGAGCAACAGCAGTTCGGAAGTCGATGTCCCAGAGGGTGGGCGCTTCTTGGGTGTAGGCCTCGCCGCGGGCGACGTTGCGCAGGAAGGCGCGCTGGCTGATGCGGCGTGAGCGCTCGTCGATCGTTGCGTATTTGAGCTTCCAGTCGACGCTGAGGCCGAGGCGTCGGAACAGCTGCTCGAAGAGTTCTTCGTCGATGACAACCAGTTCGTCACAGAGTTCGAGGAAGTTGGGTCGAGAAATTGCGATGGCCTGGTGCTTCTTCGGTGGGTCGCCGCGGAACGGTGGTTCGAAGCCGTCGGTGTATGGCTGGCTGGGGTCGCAGCGGACCCCGTAGTACGCCTGGACGCGGCGTTCGGTGGGCAGGCCGTTGTCGTCCCAGCCCATTGGGTAGAAGACGGATTTGCCGGTCATCCGCTGATAGCGGGCGATGGTGTCGGTGTGGGTGTAGCTGAACACGTGGCCGACGTGCAGCGAGCCGCTGACGGTTGGTGGGGGCGTGTCGATCGAAAAGACGTTGTCCCGGACCGCTGACTGGTCGAACGTGTACGTGCCGTCGGTGTCCCACTGGGCTGCCCAGCGTTCTTCGATGCCGTCGAGTGTCGGCTTGTCAGGGAGGTTCGCCATAAGCGCTCCAGGCTATCGAGGGCCGACGCTGCTCAAGATCAGGTTTCGGCAGGCTCGACGGGGCACGTTGTCCGGCTCGGTCAGTGCAGTCCGATCACTGGTAGCTGATGAACATCGGCCGAGGTGCGTTGTCGACGGTCTGCTGAGCGGTCGGAGTCGGTTGGTCCTCGTCGTAGAAATTCTTCCAGCCCGTGAGCGCGCCGGCCGGGAGGTCAGCGACGACGCGGGCGTAGGAACTGCGCTTCAACGCAAGCGACCCGAAGCCGTCCATGTGGATCACGACCTGGACGTTGGGCGTGCCGCGGATGGCCTGCTTGTTGGTGATCATTGAAGGGGTGAACTGATGGACGATCAGCATCTTCGGCGGGAGACCGCGCTGGCGGACCATCTCGTCGACGATCTGGATGGTCTCGTTGACCTCACTGGCATCGACGGTGCCTACTCGGCCGCCGCCCGGCTGGCCGCTCGTGACGCGCCATTCTGGGTCGAGTGCAACGCTGACGTGTGGCTGCGCCAACAGCGGTGCCAGTTCTCGAACCTGGTCAGGGAATCGGGCGCGTCCACTCTGCAGATCGAGGACCACATGCAAGCGGTTGACGGCAGCAGCAGCGACCCATGGCTCGAATTTCGAGGTGGGGAATTCGTTGGAGTAGTCGCCGTCGCTTCCCGCAAATGCCGATGCAACCGTTGCGATGATTTCAAAGGTCGGCACGACGGGCTGCCCGAAACCTGCGTACTGATCAGCGATCTGGCGGACCCGTGCGACCGACGCCTCCGGGCCCTGTTCTCCGAGCGCTCCGAGGGTTCGTGATCCGGGGAATCCGTACAGAGCAACGTAGAGCGCACCGGGCGTGAAGGTGCCGGGCATCGGAGGTGGTTCGGAAGGGTGCAGTCGAACCGCGGGTTCGAAGTCGCCGCCCGCGACGAGGGCGGCGCTTCGAGCAGCGTTCGCAAAGCCTCCACCGACAGCTGCGGCACTCATCGCGCCGGTGAGGCCAATCATGCTGCGACGAGTCCACCGCTTCGGGTGGACGTCGTTCTGATCGTGGTCAGTTTCGCCGGACACATTTGCAATAGTAGACGCGGCTTGAGAGGCCGGAATTTGTCTCGGCGGAAACGGGGCATGGCCGACGGTGGAGGCGCATCGTAGGATTACCTGCGTGCTGCACCTCTATGACACCGTGTCCCGCTCCGTGCGTGAACTGGCTCTGCGTGAGCCGGGCAAGGTCAGCATCTACTTGTGTGGGCCAACGGTGTATGGCCCTGCGCACCTCGGCCATGGCCGTGCGACGCTGAGCTACGACATTCTCCGTCGCTATCTCGAGTGGTCCGGCCTTGACGTTCGATTGGTCTCGAACATCACCGACATCGAAGACAAAATCGTCCAGCGCGCTGTGCGCGAAGGCCGTCCCTGGAAGGACATCACGACCAAGTGTGAGGCGATGTGGTTTGAGGCAATGGACGGCATCAACGTCAAGCGTCCAACCGACGTGCCCCGTGCGACCGAGTACGTCGACGAGATGGTCGAGATGATCGGTGAGCTGATCGCCGCCGACAAGGCATACGCGACCGACGACGGCGTCTACATGGATGTCGAGTCGGTTGACGACTATGGGCTCCTCGCGCTGCAGACGCTCGACGACATGCGGACCGGTGGTGGCGATCGCGAAGTGGTCGGCGCAGCGCAGAAGCGGCATCCGTCCGACTTCGCGCTGTGGAAGTTCAAGGCCGATGCGCCGACCGAGAGCGATCCGGCGTGGCCATCACCGTGGGGCGCCGGCCGACCGGGTTGGCACAGCGAATGCGTTGTTATGAGCCTCGATCTGCTCGGTGAGGGCTTCGACCTGCATTGCGGTGGCCAGGACCTGCGTTTTCCGCATCACGAGAATGAGCGGGCGCAGGCTGTGGCGCTCGGCAAAACCTTTGCCAACCATTGGATGCACCACGCGTTCGTCGTTGATGCTGAGGGCGAGAAGATGTCGAAGTCGATTGGCAACGTGTCGAACTTGCTCGATCTGATCGA
>JBLIKS010000311.1:0-3613 GCA_047635555.1 Candidatus Azotimanducaceae bacterium | reverse complement strand
ATTCGTCGAGATCGGTGCAGTCGTGCTCGGCCTGGCAATACTTGCTCGGCTCGCGGGCCGCCTCGGTATTACCGCCGTACCGCTCTACCTCATTGCTGGCCTGGCACTGGGCGAAGGTGGGCTTGTCCAGCTCGATGTCACCGAAGACTTCATCTCCATCATCGCCGAAATCGGCGTGTTGCTCCTGCTCTTTACCCTCGGCCTCGAGTACTCCGACGTCGAGTTGCGCAACGGCCTCCGCACTGGAGTCTTGCCGGGCATCGTCGACATGTTGCTCAATGGACTTCCCGGCGTCGCAGCAGGCCTGCTACTTGGATGGTCACCGCTCGCAGCAGTGCTCCTCGGTGGCGCCACGTGGGTCTCGTCGTCGGGCGTCGTATCGAAAGTGTTGAGCGACCTCCACCGACTCGGCTTCCGGGAGACGCCGGCCATCCTCAACCTGCTCGTAATCGAAGACCTTGCGATGGCTGTGTATCTGCCGGTGGTTGCAGCACTCATCGTCGGGGGCACGGTGGTCGCGACGCTGACGAGTGTCGCGATTGCCCTGGTCGTGGTCACGATCATCCTGCTGTCGGCCCTGTTCTACGGACGCAAGCTGAGCGACCTCCTGATCGGCGGGTCTGATGAGTCGCTGCTGCTCGCCGTCTTCGGCGTGACCTTGCTGGTTGCCGGCATCGCCCAGCAGCTCGAAGTTTCCGGGGCCATCGGCGCATTCCTCGTCGGATTGGCCCTGTCGGGTCAGGCCGAGAAACGAGCAATCCAGCTCATCACGCCACTGCGCGATCTTTTCGCCGCAATCTTCTTTCTCTTCTTCTCGTTCCAGGTCGACCCGGCGAAGCTGCTCGACGCACTCCTCCCAGCATTCGGACTTGCGGTTGTCACTGCGTTCACCAAAATGCTGACCGGCTGGTTCGCTGCAAAACGCGTCGGCGCAGCTCAAAAGGGCCGTTTGCGTGCCGGAGCGACGTTGATTGCCCGTGGCGAGTTCTCCATCGTGATCGCTGCGTTGGGCGCCGGCCTGATCGAGGGCCCCGAGCTCGGTGCACTCGTTGCTGGCTACGTCCTAGTCACCGCAATCATGGGCCCGCTGGCTGCCAAGTACGCCAACAACATCAAGCTCCCGACCCGCAAAAAGAACCAACCAGTCCCGGCTTGAGCTGTCACACCGTGATCACACACCGCGATCACACACCGCGATCACACACCGCGATCACACCGCGTGTCACACCGCGATCAGACCTCGGTGTGACACGACCAGCGTTACAGGGTGATTCGGTCGGTGCGGTCGAGGCTGGTGAGGTCGTTTGACTGGATAATCGTGGGCGACAGCGTCCACAGGTGGCCGTTGATAATCATCGTTCGCTGAATGGCTGACTCGTAGCCGTTCCAGTTCGGCCAGCACAGCTCGAGGCGTTCGAAGCCGCTGGTGTCGATATCGAGTTGCTCAGCAGGAATGCCCCACCAGTTCTCGACCTCGTCGACCGGGACCGGATCACAGAACAGGCCGGTGGCGCCGCCCTGGTCTTGCGCTGTGCAGAGCTGGATCTGGCCACCTTCTTGACCGATCCAAAAGAACTCGTTGTCCTCGCCGAACTGTGAACCATCGATAATTTCGCAATCGGTCTGCCCGTTCGGTATGCCGTCATCGTCAATGTGGCTGATGCGACCCTGTTCGGTGATCCCGTCTGCGGTCACGTTCAACACGATGGCGCCGGCGAACTGGTCGCCGTACGACTGCAGCGGAAGCACGGCCGTGTTCGTCGGGCCCCACCAGAGGAAGGCACGGTGGTCGAATTGCGCATCGCTGAAGCCGCCCGGCAACGTCCACACGTCAATCTCGAGCGGGTTGGACGGGTCACTCACGTCAAAGAGCGACACCTTGGTGCCGGTTGTTCGACCGTCGTCTGTGGCGTCTTGGCCGACACCGATGACGAGGTCGTCGCTGATCGGATGCAGGTAGTTCGAGAAGCCCGGGATCTTGAGTTCGCCCTGCACAACCATGTTGGCCGGGTCGCTGAGGTCGATCACGTAGAACGGATCGACTTGACGGAATGTGACGACGTAGGCGGTGTCGTCGACATAGCGCACCGAGAAGATGCGCTCGCCGAGCCCAAGGCCACCGACGCTGCCAATCTGTTCGAGTTGGTCACCGTTGACTTCCATCGAGACGATCTGGCTTTCGGACGATTCGGCCCACGGAGCGCCCTTTGTGGTCGCCACGTAGAAGATGCCATCGCGGTCGTTCATCGAGAACTGATTGAGCAGGTGTCCCTCGACGGAGCCGGATGCCTCGTACCGGGCAGCGCCAGGACCAGCGATCGAGAAGCGGTGGATTGCGGTCTCGTAATTCTCATCGAGCTGGTCGTTGGTCTGGTCGTTGGTCTGGTCGCTGGTCTGGTCGTTGATGATCGGCGACCAAATGTTGGTCGACACGTAGAGGCGGTCTTGCGATGCGTAAACGGTGTCGCCTGTGGCCATCACGCTGCTCGTGCCAGTGGGCGCAGCGAGGTCGGCGCCGAGGTCAAGCGTGACGATTGAGAGCATGTCGAAACCACCGAAGTCGGCGGGGGCAAACACACTGGCGCAATCAACAAGTTGCCCCTCTTCGGTGCTGCCGTCGCTGCGGTCGATGCGGAACTCTGGCAGCCAGTCTTGCTCAGTCGAGTTGCGGACGACTTCACGGTTCGTCTCTTCGGCCTTCTGCTCGGTGCCAGGGTTCGACGGGTAGAGAAAGCCGAGATCCTGCGGTGGCGAGGTGACGACGATTCGGGCGGTGTCGCCGATCGAGCGGGCACTGATATAGCGCCCGTCGATACTCATCGTATTCACGACCGCAGGTGCGTCGGGGTTTGATAGATCGACTTCGATGATCAGCGTTTGCGGGCCCTGGTAGGAGCCCGGCCCAATCGGGCGACCGATTGACACGTCTGGCTCGGGGTATCCGCCATAGAACTCTCCTTGGGCAAACACAAACGCCCGGTCGCCAGCGAGGAAGATTTCGTGACCGTAGGTGTACGACCCGTTCTGACCATTCAGGGCAACCGAACCACGCTTGGTTCCCGTCACGCCATCTTCGGCGATGTCGATGTAGTGGAGCATCTCGCCCGTAATCGCGATGATCCGGTCGCCGTCGGTCTTGACGATGTCAGGCTCGTCGACGCCGTCAACCTGCACGTTTGTTGTGGAATACGTGCCGTCGCCGCCGCCTTCACTCGAGACACGGTCAGGGGCCACGGCGCCGGCATCGCTGCTCTGCGCCGTGTCGGCCTCGGCCGGAGCCTCTGTTGCTGCGGGTGCGTCGTCGGTCGTCTCAAAAGCAACGTCGTCCAAAGGGCCGAAGAAACCGTCGTTGCCGAATCCGTAGGGCCCAACGCGATCGGCACCCTCGGTGTGGACATAGTCGAGAAAGGCCGAACAATCACCGAACTGCTGCAGCGCGGCGGGGGCGAAGCCGACAGGGCCCTGATTGCCACTGCCCAGGTCGGTCGATGACGGCTCGACATCCGGATCGATTGCTGCCGGAATCCCCGCAGCCGACGTCACCGGGACAGCGGAACTTTGTGTCGACTCATCGCCCGGAGCGGTGCTGGTGCACCCCGCAGCGACCAGAGCA
>JBLIKS010000310.1:0-3640 GCA_047635555.1 Candidatus Azotimanducaceae bacterium | reverse complement strand
CGGGGTCGGCGTGCACGACTTGGTCGCGGTGCTCTTGGTTGTCGCTGGTGCATCTCGATCGGCGCTGGTGCCGTTTCAGCGCTGGCTGGTCACCACACTTGCCGCGCCGACACCGGTGTCGGCGTTGGTGCATGCCGGATTTGTCAGCGGCGCAGGGCTGTTGCTGATCAGATTCGGACCGCTCGTGCTGGAGTCTGTTGTTGGCGTTCACCTGGCCTTCTCACTTGCACTTATCACGATCGTGGCCGGTCTCGGAGCGGCATCACAACGGGTCGACGTCAAGGGCAAGTTGGCGTGGTCGACGGTGGCGCAAATGGGGTTCATGGTGCTGCAGTGCACGGTCGGCGCCTTCAGTAGTGCCGTGTTCCACATCATTGGCCACGGGATGTACAAAGCAAAAATGTTCCTCGGCACCGGTGATGCAATCTCGGCGGGCTTGCGCTCGACGCGCAGGGCATCTCCGCTGCCCCTGCCGTCGCCTCTCGTCCGAATATTCTCGGCGATCGGCGTGGCGACTGCCGCAGTCGGGCTGGGTTGGTGGGCGCTGCCGCCCGATGTCTCTGACGGAGGTGTTGTCCTCGTCGTGGTCTTTTCGTGGGTGACTGCGGTGAATGGCCTGTGGGGATGGCTCGGACGGGGCGCAGTCAGCGGTGCCAGAGCAGTCGGCATCGGCGCTGCAGGATGCTGTGCAAGCGTGTTCGGCTACCTCGGAGGTCTCCGACTGGTCGAGGACTTCGTGAAGCCGTCGTTCCCCGATTTGCCAGCGAACTCGGGCGTCGGTGTCAGCACACTGCTCATCTCGCTCGCAGCCGTAGCGGTCGTGGCTGGCACCATGACTCTGGTGCGCCAACCTGTCACCGACAAGCTTGCGACGGACGTCGCCACCGTCTTTGGACGTATCGCTCACCCCGGTGTGGCCGGGGCACGACCCGGACGTCGACGGGACCTCTCGCCCCGATCGGCCGAGGTTGGTATCGCTCCGTCTTTCGAGCCGGCTGGACTGGGTGAGCCGGCAGAGCCGATGTCTCGCGAGGTTGTTTGGTCAAAGGTGCGCGCTGACGTTGCCCGTGCGGCCACGATCATCGCGCCCGCGTGGCCATTGACCTCATTCGTTGCGGTCAACCCGCTCGGGGGTCTCGAACAGATGGGGTTCGACGGTGCAACAGCGGTTGCTCGCCGCCAACTGCGTGCTCGGACGCACCTCTCGTTGGAGGAGTTCCGTCAAGATCACCAGGACGGATTGACGACGCTCGACGACCTCAACTGGGCGATCGACTCGCATTTCATCGATGTGTGCTCGATACCGCCGATCCAGATCAACGGCCGCACCGTGGCCGTTGACGAGATTGTTCGGCTCGACATGCTGCACAGCCCAGACCTCGAGACTGAGCTCGAGCCACACACCGCGTTGGAATACGCCGAAGGAACGTCGGGCCCGCTGGGCGAGATGATCGATGCAACGATCTTCCACTCCTGCTCCCAGTTCGCCGCACACGGAACAGGATCGTTCCAACAACGGTGGCGCAACGACGCCACCAAGGTCGCAGGCCTTCGGCGACACCTGAGCGCTGACGCACAACGTTGGCTCAGCGCGCTGAGTAACGATCCAGCCGAGGTGATTTCCGATGCGTTCGCCGTGACCGGTGTCGATGCTCCCGCTCACCTGGCCGAGATGAGAGGGCACCTCTGCCGTCTGCAGGGCTGGGCCGGCTACGCGAAGTGGCGGACCGACTGGGCGCAGCCCGACGAACAGCGCCCGAGTCCTTCTCTGATCGATCTCGTCGCCGCCCGTTCGGCGCTCGAGGCAGCTTGTCTACTCGGACACGCAACTGTCGACCGATTGCCGTTGGTTGAGAGCACCGCTGGCCAGGTACGCGCAGCTCGCGTCGACGCGGTCGTCACGGCGGCATTCTCCGACGCCGATGTCAACGCCCGCGACGCTATTGACCAGGTGTTGTCCCACGTCGAACCGTTCGACCGCAATGCAGTGTGGCTGCGCGCGCAGGAACGAAATGTCGAACAGCGTTTGCTCTCCAAGCTCGATCGGCTCGATCCGGGGACTCCCGTACGTGACCCGGATGCACAACTTGTGTTCTGTATCGACGTGCGCTCGGAAGGATTGCGCCGTCACCTCGAGGCAACCGGTCCGTACGACACGATTGGCTTCGCCGGCTTCTTCGGCGTGGCACTGTCGGTCCGCCGCCTCGAATGGCAGCAGCCCGAGGCCCGCTGTCCGGTGCTCGTCAAACCTTCGGTCCGGGCCGTTGAACGACCACTCGACACACCCGGCCAACGACACGCTGTCGATGCAATGCTCGCCCGCGACCGGCTGCGCGCCGGCGGCACCGCAGTGCATGCCGCAACAAAGCACGGTCTCGGTGCATCGTTCGTCATGGCCGAAGCAGCCGGATGGATTGCTGGGCCCGCGGCTGCGGTACGCACGCTGGTTCCGCTGCGCCGGACAGCGACGACTCGGCCCCCAACGGTGATGGAACTCGACGGCTCAACCGAAGGCGGGCTCGACCTTGAACAGCGAGTATTCACCGCCGAAGCAGTGCTCAAGACGATGGGGCTCACCAAGTGTTTCGCGCCGTTCGTCGTGCTCTGTGGGCACGCGAGCGACAACGTGAACAACCCCCACGCCACCGCACTTGACTGCGGAGCCTGTGCGGGAGCGTCCGGCCAGGACAACGCGCGAACGGTCGTCCGACTCTTGAACGACGTCGACGTACGGGCCGGTTTGCGCGAGCGCACGATTGACATCCCGGACACGACACACTTCGCGGCAGCCCTGCACGACACCGTCAGCGACCATGTCCAGATCCTCGATACCCACGACATCCCAGCGGCGCACCACGACACTCTCGCGCAGCTCGTCGAAGCTCTGGAAGCAGCCGCTCTTGCCCAGTCGGCCCGACGCGCGCAACACCTTCCAGGGCCATCGGCAACGGTGCGTCACCGCGGCGGCGACTGGGCCCAAGTCCGCTCGGAGTGGGGCCTTGCACGCAACAACTCGTTCATCATCGGGCCCCGCTCAATGACGGCAGGCCTCGACCTCGACGGACGCTCGTTCCTGCACACCTACGAGGCCGATCAGGACCCCGAAGGCAAAGTCCTTGAAACAATCATGACCGCACCGCTCGTGGTCGCTCACTGGATTTCGTCGCAGTATTACTTTTCCACTGTCGACCCCGACAACTTCGGCGCAGGCGACAAACTCATCCACAACATTGCAGCCAACACGGGTGTCATCTCAGGCGAACACGGCGACCTCCGCGTCGGCCTCCCACTACAAAGCACCCACATCGGCCCCCGGAGGCACCATCAGCCGGTCCGGCTCCTCGCGGTCATCCAAGCGCCACTCGAACGTATCGAACGCGTTATCGACGAGAATCCGATCCTGACCACCCTCGTGGGCGGTTCCTGGATCCGTATCGCAGGTCGTTCCCATCCGCACGAGCGCTGGTCAATCCGAACACCAAACGGCACCTGGAGTGCCGAGCCCCGCCCCATTGACATCACCAACACACTGGAGACCTCATGAACACCTGGACCGGATTCACCACCATGGCCCGTATCGAAGTCGTCATCGACGGCGAACACGTTCCCACGGTTCGCGACCTACTGCTTGCAGCCGGCG
>JBLIKS010000309.1:0-3669 GCA_047635555.1 Candidatus Azotimanducaceae bacterium | reverse complement strand
CTGACCCCATACGCAACTATTTGTGCGACGCGAGTGCTCTGCGGAGTTTGCCTGATGCTGCGCGGAGTGGTTTGGTGAGCTTGGCGACCGTCGAGTTTTCCCAGCTGTCGACTTCGGCCTGCAGCCGGTCGGCGCGCTCTCGGAGTTCGTGCAACTCCGCCGCGTTCTTCTCGCAGGAGTGTGCGGGCCACGGCCATTCCAATGGGGCAAGCACGTCGGGAGCGTCTCCTGTTTCGCTACGCGGGCGACACTCGACGACATACTGATAGCTCAGCGCGTCAGGGTCGGACAGGATGAAGTCGATCGTCGCATCGCTGTGCGCGCTGCGATCGAACGGCACGTTGCTGCCGCCCAGTGGAAAGATCACACGGCGCATGTCGGTGGCCACAAAGCCGCATCCGTCAAGTAACTCGCGGAACGACGCCTTGGTAAACCAGCGCAGATGCGTACGGTCGAGCAGCCCGTCGTCCTGGTACTCGACTCGTCCTTCGAGCAACATCAACCGCACGTCGACATGCGCCGCGTTCGGGACTGACACGACGAGACGACCTGCCGGCGCGAGCAGTGTCACGATGTCGCCAAGCACTGCTGGTGGATTGCGGACGTGTTCCAGCACATCACCGAGCAAGATCACGTCGAACTCGCCGTGTTCGATCGACGAAAGTTTGGTCATGTCGAGATCAATCACATGAACAACGTCGGTCACCTGGCGCGCTTCGACCGCTGCCGATTCGTCGATCTCGACACCGACGACCGTGTTGCCGGCCGCCACGAGATGCTTCGTCACATGACCGGTTGAGCATCCAACTTCGAGCACGCGGTGCCCGCCACCCACGAGCTCTAAGGCAAACGAGTGCGGGTTGTTTGAGGCCGACGGATCGACCGTTGTCTTGTACTGATGGTTGAGGTTGGCGACCATAAGGCCACCATCATGGCGGAGCTTCGCCTGCCTCAGCGGACACGGTAGGTTTTGGGCATGGTCGGAACGCTGTACATCACTGGTGACGAGGCAGCCGACGCCCTCCTCAACACCAACCCCAATGCACTGTTGCTCGGCATGCTGCTCGACCAGCAGGTGCCGATGGAGTGGGCATTTACGGGGCCCGCCACCCTCCAGCAGCGTCTTGGCCACCTCGACCCGGCAGCCATTGCGACCATGGACGAAGAATCATTCGTTGCCATCTGCTGTGAGAAGCCGGCAATTCATCGTTTCCCCGCCTCGATGGGCAAACGCATTCAGCAGGTCTGTGCGTTCCTCGTCGAGCACCACGACGGCGACGCCGCCAACATCTGGATCGACGCGAACACCGGGCGAGACATCTTCCGGCGGCTCAAGGCACTTCCCGGCTATGGCGACGAAAAGTCGAAGATCTTCGTTGCAATCCTCGCCAAAACGCAAGGGGTTGCACCAGATGGCTGGCGCGAAGCTGCCGGAAAGTTCGGCGACGACGTGCCGCGGTCCGTTGCCGACATCCACGACGAGGCCTCACTCGCTGACGTGCGTGAATGGAAGAAAGCACAGAAGGCAGCCAAGAAAGACAAACAGGATCGGCCACTCTCAGCATGAAACAGCGCGCCCAGCGAATCGGTGTACTCAGTTCGCTTCATCCAGCCGCCTGGCAGAGCGACGTCGTTGCCCGGGTGATGCGCGCCCAAATCGATCTGTATGCCACCAACACATCACTCGATTTACGCAGCGTTCACGAGCAAGCAGCACTGAACCGTGCATCGTGGAAGCCGGCCCTGACTGCCAGTTGGCCAGCCACCGTCAGCACCGTGGTCGTCGAGCACGACATCGAGACACACGATCGCGAGCGTGCTGGCGTTGCATCGATCATCGCAATCGAGACCGACATGTTCGCCGACACGATGCTGTGGTGTGGGTTGTTCGAACAGACGCTCGACCCCGCCGCCGTCGACACCCGGACCCGCATGCTCGAACACCTCGGCGTCGATCAAGATCCCACCGACGGTTTCGCCGCTGCCGCCGCTTCCCTCGGCGGGCTCCTCACCCCGACCGACCGGTACTGCCTGGCCCGAGCAGCCGACCGGGGTGCCCTCGATGAGGCGCATGCCGCGCTCGCCGCTGGCCGGACTGCGTCGAGTGCTGGTCTCGTCGACGAGATTTCCCGCGTCGCTGCCGCCATCGAGCTGGCCAGCCCTGACACCGGTGCGAGACAAATTGCTGCGCTCCAGCAGCGCGTCGCCGAGCTGGCAACCGAGCTCTCGGACGAACGAGATCGGCACGCGCTGGCCGAGCGCCAGGCCGCCGAGGAACTCGATGCGGCCGCCTTGCGGGAAGGCTCGCTCACCGACCGCCTCGACACCGCCTTGCTTCGCAGCACCCTGGCGGAGCGCTGATCGGTCATGTTTCGTCGGACTGGTTCCCCTGCTGCGCGCCACATCATCGAACCAACGTCGGAACCGTTGGTCTCGTTCATTTTCGTGACGTTTGGGACCGATTCCGCAATGATCGATGCGGCGCTCGGCCGCCTGATCTCAAGCTGCGCTGCCGACGACGTACTTGCTGAAATCATCGTGGTTGACAACCTCCACCCCAAGCGAGGGCATGTAACGGGGCAGCATCTTGGGCTGACAACCTCGGGGGTCCGGCTCGCGATGCCCGACGAGAACCTTGGCTTCGGTGGCGGCAACGAACTCGGTGTGGCGGCGGCACGCGGCTCCGTGCTCTGCCTTGTGAATCCTGACTTGATGGTCAATGACGGCTGGCTCTCCCCGATGCTCGACGAACTCGCGGCTCACCCTGACGACCTGATTGCTCCCCGCCTGCTCGCAGCCGACGGCAGTCTCGACGAGGCCGGGCAATGGGTCGGGCCAAATGGACTGACTTCACCCGCATCCGGCACTGACATCGACTACGCATCAGCCGCCTGCTGGATGTTGCGGGCAGAGACACACGAACGCGTCGGCGGGTTCGATCCACGATTCCATCCGGCGTACTTCGAAGACGTTGATTTCGTATTTCGCCTCCGGCACCTCGGTGGCCGCGTGCGCATCCATCCAACGGTCGCTGTCACCCACCTCCGCGGCGGATCCGTCGGCAGAGTTCACGGGCCGACCGATATCTCACAGCAGCTCCACGCGTTCGTCGAGCTGTGGGATAACGAACTGTGGCGTCAGCCGCCGATCGGTGTGCGCCGGGCAATCGCTGCTGCCAGCTGACCAACCTCAACCGTCGGGCCGAGGATGTCGATCAGTGCGTGCGCCTGTTTCGACTGCTCGCCATCGTCTGGCCAGACAGCGAGCTGTGCCGGCACGATTCGAGCGATCGCTGCAAAGGCCCTTTCGATTTCCTTGTCGCCGAGCACACACAGCACTTCGTCGTATTCGCCCGCTGCGTGGCGCGCAGGAAGGATGCGCACGTTCAAGACGTTGCGACCCCAGTCTTGCGCAAACTGCTGACCGTCGTTCTGGACGAAGATCGTGACGTCGGAATCGGTGTCAGTTTCGAGCTGGGCGACCAAAGCCAGAGTCCGCTTGGCCACCTCCGGTTTGTGCAGCGGCAACGGTGCAGCCAGTGCGATCTGCCTGCGTGCATGACCGTGCGGCAATGACGGTCGCCCAATGACTTCGGCATAGACGTCGGCCAACGTGTCGGCGGCACGCTCCCAGGTGAATCCGGGGTCGGCAGCCCTATCGAGCAAAGCA
>JBLIKS010000308.1:0-3672 GCA_047635555.1 Candidatus Azotimanducaceae bacterium | reverse complement strand
TACCACTCGGCGCAGATCGACCTGTTGTGCCCGGACGACACGCCCGAAGACCAGCTCGTCGTCCCGCATCGCAATGTCGCAAGCATCGCTATCCCCGGTGGCCGACGTGCATTTGAGACCGCTCGGGAGGTCAGCCTGTACTACAGCGAGGACCGCCCGAATGCCGAGGTGTTCGTACCCACGCTGGCCGGGGCGATCGCTGTGAAGACTGCGGCGGCGGTCGACTCTCGAACCGCTGACAGCCCTCGTCATCTCCAAGACATCGGGTTCTTACTCACGATCCCGGCCGACCCGGAACAGACCCGGGCGGAGTTCACCGAGGCCGATGTCGGCTTGCTCCGCAAGATTGAGTCGCACGTGCAGAACCCCCGGTCCAAGATGTGGCTGCAACTCGACTCTGAGCAGCTCCAGGCCGCTCAGGCGACGTACGCGTTCCTGACCTCGTAGCGGCGACCGCTCAGGCGTTGGAGATCAGTCGCCGCCGTCGAGGCGGGCGCCGAGATCGTCGGCTGCGGCGCGATCGCTGCTCTGGCCGCGGTGGGCGTAGACCTTGGCCAAGGTCTCAACGTGATCGCCGATTCGGGCTGCGACGGCCGGCAGCGACTCGCCAGCGTCGAGCTGGATCGTTGCGTACCAATGGCGGAGGTCGTGCAGGCGAATGTCGACGGCTCCAGCAACTCGCATCGTCAACCGCTTGAACGCCTGGGTCAAACGGTCTGGGCGAATCGGCGTCGCTCCGGTCGGATCGGCGACGAGGTCTGCAATCACAAAAGCGTCGTCGCTGAGGCCGCATCGCGCTTGCGCTGCAATGGAGTTCTGATGCTCGTGATGTGCTCGCAGGATCTCGCACGTCGTCGGGTCGATCGCGACCTGCCGAGTCTGATGGCTCTTCGGGTCCTTCTCAATCAGCTCGCCGGACACCAGCCGCGCGACGGCGTGCCGAATCCAGATCGTCCGCTCGTCGAGGTCGACCGACGACCAGTGCAGTCCGCACACCTCACCCCGGCGCGCACCGGTCGCGGCGAGCAGTCGGAACGCCACCAAATTCTCCGGATTCCGACTCGCGCCCGCTTCCCGGAGGAGTGCAGCAACAAGTTCTGATGTCGGCACCGTCCTCGATTGCCGGGGCACCGACGGCGGCGTTGCGAGCCGCACGACGTTACGCGACGCCCAGCCCCACTTCATCGCCTGCTGGAACGCGCCGCCCAACAACGCGTGGTATCGCTGCACCGTCGCAGCCGACAAGCCCTTGGAGCGGAGGCGGTCGTAGAAGTCGTCAAAGTCCTTCGGGCCGACATCTTTGAGCTGCCGACGGCCGACGCGGTCGGCCGCCACACCGCGGGCGATGCTGCGGTAACCCTCGATCGTCCGCGCCCCGCGACCGCGCTGCTCGAGATGGTCGATGTGCGAGCCGAGCAACCCATCGACCGACAGGTCTGCTTGCGCGCCCTTCACGTCGATCTCGGCGACGAGCTGCGTCAACGCCTTGCCCGCATCGCGCTTGCCGCCTCGAAACGAGCGACTCACATACTTCGGCCGAGCGGTGATCGGATCGCGCCCCGCATACGCCCGCAGCTCCCAGTAGTCGGGTTCACGCTTGAGACGCATACTCCCTCGTGCCATACCCGAAACGCTAGCCTATATGGGACACGTATGGGACAAACCCGGATTTGGCTTCCGGCTCTTCGGCCGGAATAGCTATCTAGCAGGCATTATGCAGCGCCCCTGGCAGGAATCGAACCTGCGACACACGGTTTAGGAAACCGATGCTCTATCCACTGAGCTACAGAGGCGGGGCCGGCGCGAAAGGTGGGAGAAAAATCTCCTGCATTCGTGGGTGCCGGCAACGTGGACCGATTGTAGAGGCCCCGTTGACGATCCGAGTCTGCTTTCCACAGGCCGATTCCGACGCTGCTGCGACCATCTCGGTGATGCGGGCGCGTCCGTCCGGCTCGTGCCGGGCGGCGGGGCCTCAGGCGGCGGCTTGGGTCGTCGGTGGGTCGCTACTGCGCCCGCGGTGACGATGTAACGCCAGGCTGTTCACGCCAAGCGCAAAGGTCAACAGGCTCAGATGCTGGCGTGCATGACCAATCGAGTGCGCCCGACGCAGCCAGAGCGTGTCGTCGAGTGCACGGTTGATCGACTCGGCGTCATTGCGCCGCTTACACAAACCAGCGAAGTCAGGGTCAGTCGCCGGGATCGGCCTGATGTTCTCGGTCCGGTTGAACCGGCGCTTGTCATCATCGGCATTGCCGTGCAACCGGACGCTGACTGTGCCGCCACCGAAGCGTTCGGGGAGCCGGTACTGGTTGTACCAACGAAACTTGCCGGACTTGTCCCCACGCCGTTGCGTCCGCACCCGAACCAGCTCATCGAACTGTTGCTCACCCGTCTCGGCCATTGTCGCGATGCCAATCGCACCGTCACAGGCAAACAGATCGACCGTGACGGTGGTGCCGTCGTCGAGGGTGACGGTGCGTTGCTCAACGAAAATCGACTTCGGAACCCGACGCCCCTTCCCCCGCGCGGCTTCTTCGAACCGGCTTTCGCGGCGACCACCTTGTTGACCGACAGCCATCCGTGATCGCGCATCAGACGTTGGTGATGCACACCGCGCAACGCCGTGTCGTACAGGACCCCCTGCGCACCGGGGCAGTGCGGTGCGAGTGCACTGAAGCAGTCCATTGCTGCAGCGGCCTCTCCCCCAGGTGTCGGGGCCCAGTCGACATCAACAATCACGCGGCCATGCACATCATTCGAGCGCACCGCAACCAGCACCCACTTCGTCCCCCACGCCGTCTCACCAGTTCCCTCGAAGTGCAACCCGGCATCGGGCTCGGCACGCAACGGGCGCAACTCTCCGGTCGTCTTGTTGAGCCGAGTGTCGCCGGGATGTGCCCGGAAGAGAGGCGCCAGGACTTTGCCGTCGGCGTAGAGCATTCGCGACAGATAGGGGCGGGTCCACGATCCTGGTCCGTCCGGATCCAGCAACCACAAGCTTCTTGCCTGCTCGGCCCCCAACCGCCGGTGCATCACACGCAGCTCAGCAAGGATCCCCGGATCGGTCAGCCATCGCGTCCGCGCATACAGGTAGTGATGGCGGCGCCTCCGGCAACCAGAGCTCTTGATCATCCGGGAAACGGCGCCGGATCAGGCTTTGCAGATGCCGCCACACGAGCGGGTGAGCCAACTCCACTTCCACTTGACGGGCCGAGCCGTACACCGATAGCAACGCGTCGTACAGCAACCACATGAACACCGGATACAACCGGCGACGCCCACCACTCGACGGATCCTGCCCAGGCACCAGCCGGGCCATTTCGTACAACGCCGGGTTAGCGACCAATGCCTCCAGCCGTTCCAACGACGCGACACCAGCAGACCGAGACTTCATCGACTGGCGTCCTGCCAATCGAACGCGATGAACCGAGCCGTGCGATCCAAGCTCGACATCCCCAACCGGCGAGCAACCTCATCAATACGACCAGACTCGGCCAAGACACGACGCCCGGCCCACGCAGCAACCGGAGCAGGCCGCACATCGCGCTCCCCCGTCAAACCAGCCGGGGCGCCGTCGTTGAAGCGCCGACTTGTATGTGAGGTGCCGGTTGCTGCGGGTTCAGGTTCGTAGCGTCTGGTAGGTCGTTGGTCGGGTTGGCTCGTGAAGCGCCT
>JBLIKS010000307.1:0-3714 GCA_047635555.1 Candidatus Azotimanducaceae bacterium | reverse complement strand
CACCCGATCCGGCGAAGACCCCGACGCGCTGACCTTTACCCATCGGCATCAGGGTGTCCCAGACCCGCACGCCGAGCGAAAGCGGAGTATCGACCCGGGCTCGCCGTAAAGGGTGTGGCGGCGAGCCATCAATCGCCACGCTGGCGAGCCCGTTGAGCGGCGGACCGTCGTCAATGGGTTGTCCGAGTGCATTGATTACTCGACCGAGCAGTTGGTGCCCGACCGGCACCGTCGGTGCATAACCGGAACTGGCAACGCGGGTACCCACGCGCAGCCCGCGCATATCGCCGTAGGGCATACATGTGACTTCGCGGGCCCCGCAACTGATGACCTCAGCGGTCAAAGGCGTGGGTCCGTCGAGAACATCGACGCTGGAGCCGAGCGGAAGGTCAAGTCCCGCTACGTCGAATCGAAGGCCAACGATACGTTCCACCGTGCCTGTGATCTGCGGCCGCAGCATCGGACGAATGGAATCGAAACGACCAGCGAGCACGTCATTGCCGATGGCGGTGTCAGCCAACAGGCGTCCCGTGTCAAGCGTCAATTCGATCAGGGGGGCGGAGGTCATCATGACTGACCGTCCCGAAAGCGGACAAACCGTCAAGCAGGTACGCGGCGAGTGGCACGCTCAGGTGACGAATTCTTCCGCTCCGCGATTGACCACAATCTCACCAGTCTCTTCGAGCGTTCGGATCGCACGGACGACAACGCCTTGAGCTTCCTCGACCGCCTTCATCCGAATCGAACCGAGCAGCTGAATTTCATCTTCGAGGTTCGTCGCTGCGCGCTCCGACATGTTGCTGGTGATCTTCTCGCGGACGTTCGGTTTGACACCTTTGAGCGCTGTCGCGAGGTCCTTTGCGTCAACACTGCGCAAAATGAGCTGGATCGCCTTGTCATCGAGCGAGACGACGTCTTCAAACACGAACATACGCGCCCGAACGTTCTCGGCGAGTTCTGAGTCCTGTTCTTCCAGACCTTCGAAAATCGCCCGTTCAGTTGCGCGGTCAGTGAGGTTCAAAATGTTGATGAGCGTCTGAACTCCGTCAGCACGTTCACTCTTGGATCTCGACGCAGTGGCAACGCCAAACCGTCGTTGCAACACGTCTTCCATCTGGGAGATGACTTCAGGAGAGGTCTGCTGGAGCTTTGCAACTCTGATTGAGACGTCACGCTGCATGGAATGATCAAGCCCGCTCAACACCACGGACGCAGCTTCTGAAGGCAGGTGGGCGAGTACGAGAGCAACCGTCTGGGGGTGTTCGCCGGACAAGAAGTTGAGCACTTGGCGCGGTTCGGTCTTGCGGAGGAACGCAAACGGCACTCGGCTGGTCGATGCCCGCAGCTCTCCAAGAATTTCATGAGCCCGGTCCTGCCCAACCGATGCAGTCAGCAGGTCGCGAGCGCGTTCAACGCCGCCGGTTACGAGCTGGTCGTTCGACTTCACCCTGGTGGCGAACTCGATCAGTGAAGCTTCGCCATCTTCACGTCGGACCGAATGAGCCTGAACAATTTCGGCCGTCACAGCACTCACCTCGCTCTCGCCAAGCAGCTTCATGATGCTCACCGACCGCTCGCGGCCGAGCTTCAAAAGCACAATCGCAGCCTTTTGGGCACCGGTCAGATGGGCCATGCCAACGTCGATCGATTCCTTGTCGATTGCTGGGACCACGGTTGGATTCACACCGACGTCGTCTCGTCGGCCAGCCAGCTCTGCAGGATCTGTGCGACCTCCTCAGGTCGCCGGTCCGCGAGCGCGCTCAACTCTTCGAGCGCTGCCTGCGACGATGACTCTGCAGACAACGGCGTCGGATCGAGATCGGTTGGTACCGCCTCAGTAAGTGACGGGTTATTCGAGGCCAGCGACGCTGCCCGGATCGCACCGATGTCGATCGGCGTAGCAACTTCACGACGAGCTCGTCGTGCGCTCCGGTACGCAAGCAGCATCGCGACGAGCGCAAGGAATGCAATGAGGCTGGTCCGGATGAGCGACGACTGCGCTTCGGCAGCTACTGCAGCAGCTTCGCCGTCGGCGGCTACTGCAGCTGCATCGGTGGCAGCCGTGTCGAACAACAATCGAGTCACCACGACCTGATCGCCACGCTCGACGTCTACACCTGCCGCCGTCGACACCATTTCAGTGATAGCGGCAACCTGTGCCTCGGAGACCGATGCCTCGTCGACCAGCACCGCCACATGAATCCGCTCAATGGCGCCGGGGGTGAACGTCGTCTGCTCGACGGTGCGGTTCACGGCGAACGTCCGCTCGACATCGTCTTTCGAATAGCTCCTGTCGCCACTGCCTTCATCCGTCGCGATCACTGCAGCGCCATCGGGCCCGAGCACGCCGGCATCACCGAGAGCTTCGGTGCCGGTGTAGATCTCGTTACCGGTTCGTTCGGCCAGGATGAGGCCACCACCTTCTTCAGCTGATGAGTCGAAGCGTTCGGAGGTTTCTTGCCGCTGCGTCAGTTCCAATTCGGCCTGCACGTTCACGGCGACATGATCGAATCCAGTGACACGACCGACCATCGACCTGATCGACGAGGACAACTCCTGCTCAAACGCCGACGTTGCCTGGGTCCGAGCATCACGCCCGCCTCCAGTGACACCTCCGACTGCACCGAGATCGGTCAGCACAGTTCCGGACGCATCGGCAATCGTCACATCTTCTGGTTGCATTCCTTTGACGGATGCCGCCACAAGGTGGACCATCGCTGCAACCTGATCCGAACCAACCGACGCCGGGTTGGAACTCCTAACAAGCACAGAGGCGGTTGCCGTTGCAGGCTCATCGACAAACACAGAATCCTCGGGGAGGGCAAGGTGAACAGTGGCAGTTTCGATGCCGTCTATCGAACGAAGGGTGCGTGAGAGTTCGCCCTCAAGTGCGCGTTGGAAGTCGATTCTCTGGCGGAACTCTGATGTGGTAATCCCCTGCTTGTCGAGGAGCGCATACCCCTCGTTTGACACTGGTAGACCCTCTCCGGAAAGCGCTATACGCAAGTCGTACACGTCATCGCGCGGCACCAGAACCGTACGTCCGCCGTCGGCAAGTTCGTAGTCGACATTTCGAGCGATCAGTTCGTCGGTCACGGATGCGGCGTCGCGCGGTTCGAGGTCGGTGTACACCGCCGCCATCGCTACGTCGCCACTTGCACCGAACAGCATCATCGTGCCGCCGATGACGGTAAGTGCTGCAGCACCGAGTGCAATCTTCTGCAGCGGCGTCAGCCGGTTGAAGGTGTCCATCGCCCGCTGACTTGCCGGGGCTTCTATTCCAGCCATCGATCAGACCTGCATCCGCATAATGTCGTTGAACGCTTCGACGGCCTTGTTGCGTACTTCGACAGTCAACTGGGTCAACATCTGTGCCTCGGCAGCTGCGATCGTGAAGTCGTGGACGGCACTCAGATCACCGGTCGCTGCTTCGATTGACAAGCGGTCGACTTCGTTGTGGCTCTCGGAGAGATTGTCGAGCGCCTTCGTCAACGAATCAGCAAACGAGGAGCCGCCCGTCGATGCCGTCGGCGCTGCACCGACGGAAACGCCGGCAGTCGCACCGAATGGGCTGATGGGCAAGATAGGGGCGATCGACATGATTAGCGTCCAATCGAGAGCGCCGCTTCATAGGCCTCTCGTGCTCGTTCGAATGTGTTGATGTTGGCTTGGTATCCGCGTTGAGCGACTTGCATGTAGACCATCTGCTCGCCG
>JBLIKS010000306.1:0-3749 GCA_047635555.1 Candidatus Azotimanducaceae bacterium | reverse complement strand
AGATCAGCCTCATCACGTTTGCGTTTCGCAGCTGTCAACACCACGTCGAGATCAGCGATATTGGCATCAGCCAACTCGTCGATCCGTGCTGCGAACATGTGACTGATTATACCGCGCCGGAACGAACACATCTTCGGCCTCTATGCCCAAGGCTCGCCCGCTCCTCGATCGGCGTTGAGGGCCCACGAGGCACTGCTGAGCAGGCGCGACGCAGCCGTTTCGACCGCACTCACGGACCGCCTCGTCGGAGTGTCGCATCGCGCTCTCACCCGCGCTGAGGTGGCTCTACGATGCCTGTGAGGCCGCAGAAATCTCGAAGAAACCTAGAAGATTCCGGCGCCGCCTTCTTCCGCACCCTCAGGTTGGCCATGCATTGAGCGTCACTGCGATCACTGGGCGACCGGCGAGCTGACGGTTCGATGTTTCGACACCCTTAAGACCCGCAGCTGCGAACAGCTCCTGCATTTCTTCTGCGCCAACCATGGTGAAGCCGTGATGGTCACCGCCATCGGAGTCGCTACCAAACTTCTTGAACTCAGGATGCGTCGGGTCGAGGAAATTCTCGTCGACGAGGACCATCCGCCCGCCGGCCCGTAGCACACGGACAATCTCTGCAACACCTTGCTCGGGGCTCACCCAGTGGTGCATCGTGTTGACCGCCCAGATCGCATCGGCGCTCGCGTCAGCAACCGGCAACGATTCGGCAGTGCCGTTGACAACCTTGAGGCCGCTTCGGTGACGCTGCAACCATCGACGGCCGACCAGCACTCTTCGCAGAAACGGTGTCGGCTCGGCAGCGGTGACTGTCGCACCCGTCCGCGCTGCCACGACCGCGCCCGCACCGACGCCCGCGCCAATGTCGATGCACTGTTCACCTTCGATTGGTGCAACGAGACCGATCACCGCCGTGTTGATCTCAGACTTCCACATGCTCGGCGCCCACCGCAGGTAGCGCAATGCGCCCTTCAGACCCTGATCGTTCTCATGGCCACGATGCCGGCTGTGATCGTGACTCTCGTGATCGTGATCGTGATCGCTCATCAGCGGGCCATCGCGTAGAACTCGTCGTTCGGACGCATCGATGTGAGGTTGGCGAGACGGTTCGACATGGCGAAGAACGCAGTGATCGCGCCGATGTCCCAGATCTCGTCGTCAGTGAACCCGCCAGCCCGAAGAGCATCGAGGTCGGCGTCGACAATCGATGCTGCGTCGCCTGCGGTCTTGAGGGCGAAGTCGATGATGTGGCGTTCTCGCTCTGACAGGTCGGCCTTTGCCGGGTTGATCGCAAGCTGGTCGGAGATCAACGGGTTCTTGGCGCGGATGCGCAGAATCGCTCCGTGAGCGACTACGCAGTAGAGGCAGCCGTTCGTGGCACTCGTTGCAACGACGATCATTTCGCGCTCGGCTTTGGACAGCCCTTCCGACTTGTCCATCAGCGCGTCGTGGGCGGCAAAGAACGCACGGAACTCAGCCGGCCGGTGGGCAAGCGCGAGGAAGACGTTCGGGATGAAGCCTGACTTTTCCTGCACGGCCTCAATCATTTCCCGGATGTCGTCGGGCATGTCGGCCAGCTCAGGGATGGGGAATCGTGAAATCGGGTGCTCGCTCATAACTGCAACCTATTGCGCAGCTGCCAGCCTCGGCAGCCTGGAAGACTGTGGCATGTCTATTGATTCGGTCGTGTCGCACTACACCCATGAGGAACCAATCGATCGAATCCTGGCCTCGCTCCGAGCGGCCGGGTTCGATCTCGACGCGCTCCAGCCGCACGACCTGTCCGGTGTCGATGAGTTCCACTTGGGTGGCCGACTGGCCACGACAGAGCTACTCAAGTCGGTCAAGTTGACAGCACCGTCACGTCTGCTTGATGTCGGCTGCGGCATCGGTGGCGCAGCACGCACCATTGCCGCGGCGACCGGCTGCACCGTGAACGGCATCGACCTCACGCCGTCGTTCGTTGCGGCTGCCACTCAGCTCAGCAAGCTCGTCGGGATGACCAACCACACCACATTCGATGTAGCGACAGCGCTCGATCTGCCCTTCGACGACGCCACGTTCGATGCCGTCACCGTGCTCCACGTCGGGATGAACATCGACGACAAGCGGGCACTGTTCGCCGAGTTGGCACGCGTGCTGGTCGACGGTGGCACGCTCCACGTTTACGACGTCATGCGGATCGGCGATGGCAACCTCACCTGGCCGCTCCCCTGGTCGTCTGACCCATCGCACAGCTTCGTCGTTCGTCCCGACGAATATGTCGCTGCGCTCGAGAGCGCCGGCCTGCATCCACGGCAACCGGTGAACTACATCGAGCTCGTCCGCACCGCGCTCGCAGCATCCCAAGCCAACCCTCCGACGATCAACCTGTCGCACCTGATGGGCCCCGACTGGCCGACAATGTTCGCCAACCTCGGCGGAGCGCTCGCTGCTGGCATCGTCGCCCCGACGGAGATCGTCGCAACCAAATAGACGGTCAGGCAATCAGAGACAGAGGTCAGCTGTCCAGATAACCAGATGTTCGGTGTCGCCCCGTGCCACCTTTCGACCCGACTTCGATTGGCGAAGGGGTATCTTCGGCGACATGAAACGGAACATCGGCGTGGTCGTCGTGATGGTTGCGGCATTGGCTGCATGCGGAGGTGGAAGTTCCGACGAGGCCAGTTCAGCCGGCAGCTCGACTGAGGGGTTCTGCGAGATCTTGCGAGCCACAAATCTGGCCGACGATGCTGACGGGCCTGCCGTCGCCGAGTTGCGGGCACTGGCCGAGCAAGCACCCGGCTCAATCCGCAGCGACGTCGTCACAGTGGTCGATGCGATCGAAGCACTCAGCGATGTCGACGAGAGCGACCCCGAAGCGTTCGAGGCGGCCTTCTCGATTTTCCTCTCTCCCGAATTCACTGAGGCGGGCGAACGTCTCACGGCATTCGGAGTTGAAGAATGCGGCTTCGAACCAGCCGGATCCGGCTTGGCAGACAGTGATGCCGATGCCGATGCCAGCTTGAACGCCAGCGGCGAACTTGATGACCCGCTGTACAGCCCGATCTTCGACGACCCAATCGATCCGTCGGTTGCCAGTTACGAGGGCGCCCAAAGCTTCATCGACCAGAACTATCCGACGGCACCGTGGCGCACCCGACTCGGCTCGTGGTCGCTCAGCGGCGGTGACGCCGCCGCCGAGCTCGGAGCTGGCGGCGTTGACATCACGGCGGCCGAGGCGGTTGAAGTGTGTACTGCAATCGCTGACTATTTGCGCCCGATCGACCCTGCGGGGACCATCATCATCTCGACGTACGAACACCTCGACGACGGGACGTTCGGAGCTGAGTCTGAGGTGCTTGCGGGCAGCGTCGCTGGCGGCTGCTGACAATCGGGATCGGTCCATTCGGGATCGTGTGCGTTCAAGGGTTTGATCACGCTTCCGTCGGGCCGGATCAGGTGGATGCGGCCGTGTCGGTCGCGGCGGCCTCGCAACTGTTGACGATGTTTGCGTCGGTCATGCGATCCGCATAATGGCAGCGAGTTGGCCTGATCGGTTTCGCCACCATTAACCCACGGGTTGACGTGGTCGACATCGCAGAACTCGGCAGCAATATCGCAACCGCGGAACCCGCAACGAACAGCGAGTAGTTGTGCTGCTTGGCGTGCTTTACCAGTGAACAGTCGTTGCGTGCGACCCATATTGATCACCACGTCGTGGGCATCAACCATCACGCGTCGGACACTGCCGGCAAACATGGCTTGCAACGCCA
>JBLIKS010000305.1:0-3762 GCA_047635555.1 Candidatus Azotimanducaceae bacterium | reverse complement strand
TCGAGGTGACGGTGCCGTCGGATTCGGCCCAAGCAACCGATGCCGGGAAGACCACGTCGGCCAACTCGGCGGTGCGGGTCATGAAGATGTCTTGCACCACGAGGCAGTCGAGCCCGGAAAGCAACTTGCGGGCCTGATCGATGTCGGCTTCGGAGTCGGCCGGGTTCTCGCCGAGCACGAACGCTGCCGTCAGTTCACCGCGGCCCATTGCTTCGAACATCAGCGTGAGGTGGATGCCATCTTCGGGGTTGAGTTTGGCGCCATAGACCGCTTCGAACTTCGCCCGATGCTCGGCGTTGGTGATGTCTTGGAAGCCAGGGAACTTGTTCGGCAGCGCACCCATGTCGCCGCCGCCCTGCACGTTGTTTTGCCCGCGCAACGGAACGAGGCCACTCCCCCATTTTCCGACGTGGCCGGTGAGCAACGCAAGGTTGCACAGGGAGAGCACGTTGTCGACTGCGTTGTGATGTTCGGTGATACCGAGCGTCCAAAGGATCTGCGCCTTCTCGGCAGTGGCGTAGGCGTGCGCCATCTCTTTAATCGCACTGGCAGGAACACCGGTGATCTCTTCGGCGTACTCAAGTGTGTACGACTCAACCGATGCCCTATAGATGTCATAGCCCTCGGTCGAATGCGCGATGAACGCCTCGTTGACCAAACCGGCGTGAATGATCTCGCGGGCCACGGCGTTGGCCATCGCGATGTCGGTACCAACGTCGAGGCCGAGCCATGCATCAGCGAACTTCGATGATGATGTCCGTCGAGGGTCGACGGCGAACATTTTCGCGCCGTTCTTCAAACCCTTCATCAGGTGATGGAAGAAAATCGGGTGCGCCTCACGCGCGTTTGATCCCCACAGCAACACCACATCGACTTCTTCGATCTCTTTGTACGAGGCTGTGCCGCCACCTGCACCAAACACTGTCGCCAGACCGACGACCGAGGGAGCGTGTCAAGTTCGGTTGCAGGAGTCGATGTTGTTCGACCCCATCACCACCCGGGCAAACTTCTGTCCGAAGTAGTTGACCTCGTTGGTGGCCTTCGAGCACGAGAACATACCGAACGCGTTGGCGTTGCCACCCTTGATGGCATCGCGAGCAGCGCCGAAGCCACTGGCAGCGCGGTCGAGCGCTTCGTCCCAGGACGCCTCGCGCAGCTCGCCGTTTTCCCGGACATACGGCGTCGTCAGACGGGGCAACCCGAGATCGGCGGTCATCTGCTGCTGTCCCCTTCGAAGCTTCATTGATGCGAGGTTAGACCCTCTAACGTGACGAGCAGCACACCCTGCCAACAGTTTCTCGGCGCCGGCCACCTCGACTGCGAAAGATGGACTGCGCAACACCCTGTGAACTGTTTCTCTCGGCGAATCTCATCGAGTAGTCGGGGTTTGCGTGGAAAGTCCTGAGTACGAGATGGAAATCTCAGGCGAGCCGTCAGCTTTCGGAAATCAGCCTTCGGGGAAGAGGATGTCGACCCGCGGACCCCATACCGACCTGGCGCCCTCGTGGCCGGTACGAATCAACCAGATGGTCGCCAAAATTCCCAAAACCGCCGCCACCGCTGCAATAGCTTGCCGGGCCATCATGTTCGACGCGACAGTTTCCAGGACCCCGACTCGCACGCGCTGCACTCGTTCCAGCACCGTCAGCAATCCGAATACTGCGAACCACGCCAAGGTGATGAGGAACGTCGTCTCCGCCAGGTCTTGGTGTTTCGAGACGTCGACTGCTCCTGCACCGTTTGCCCGGTCGTAGGCCTCGATCAGGGCTTCACCAGACTCTTTCGCGCCGAACAGCAGGCCAACGGTGACGAACAGCGCCCCGACCATCCACCAGCTCACGCGGGCCCGCCAGGCTGGCTGTAACGCCAACACAAGCGTTGCAATCGCAGCAATCGGTAACAGCACGATCGGAGCGTGAATCAACAGCGGATGAGCGGGCAGATCAAACAGCTTGTCAAACATGATCTGCAGGGTAGATCAAACGTTTCGGGCGGGGAGTCCCCAGATCGCTCCGAGATCACGCGCCGGCCACATCGTGACGATGTGCCTGTCGACGCCCGCCTCGACCAGGTCCGACGGTCTGACTCCGAGATCGTCACCTGGGGCGAAGAAGTCGAGCACGCTGACTTCAAAACCATCTGGCAAGTCCGCAGCTGCGAGCCGTTCGAGCTGATCGGGCAAGCGTGCAGTCCGACGGATGTTCACGCCGTCGGCCAATTCGATGGCGACTTCGATGGTGGTCCACGACGATGCCCCGACGATCACCGACGGCATCGGCGCCCCATCGGTGACCGCGCTATATCCATCGGCTCTCCAAATCCGTCGGAGCTGACCAATCGTGTCGTTCAGCATCGCCAGGCGTGTTGCAGGATCGCCAAGCTTCTTGCCGACCATGTCATGTTCCAGAGAGAAACGCGAGTCGGGAGCCGCTCCTGAGCCGACGCCAAGCCGGACCCGCCCCGGCGCCAACGACTGGAGGGAGTTGATACCGGACGCGAGTTGCACGGCGTGCCGGTTCGTCACGTTCGCGACGAGCAGGCCGAGATCGACATGCTCGGTCACTGCGGCAATCGCACCGAGACAGACGAACGGATCGCGCGACCACGGTGCGTCGACGACGTTGCCACTGAAGTGGTCGGTGACCCAGACCGCCCCGATGTCGGCCACGTCGGCAGCCCGGGCCACGGCGAGCATGTCCGCCAGGTGTGCTCCGAACGGGTTGATCACCAAGTCCGTCAGCACCGCCTCACCCTACGCTGTAGGTGTGCGCAACGATCCGACCAGCGGCCCTGACCTTGCCCCTGCAATAGATGTGGACCGCTACCTCGAATGGATTGGCTTCGGGGGCACCGTGCGCCATGATCGGGCCACCTTGGCCGAGCTGCAACAACTCCACATGACGGCTGTTCCGTTCGAGAATCTCGACATCGTCGACGGCCACGGCGTCACGGTTGATGCGCTGGCCAACGTCGCCAAGATTGTCGAGCACGGCCGGGGCGGCTGGTGTTTCGAACTGAACGGCGCGTTCGCGGTCCTGCTTGAAGCGCTCGGATTTCGTGTACTCCGGCTCGGCGCTGCCGTGCTGCTCGACGGGCCGACGCGCGTGATCGACCACCTCGCACTTGAAGTACAGGTCGACCGGCCGTACCTCGTCGACGTCGGCTTCGGCGACAGCTTCACCAACCCGATCGATCTCAATGCGGCCGGGCCTCAAGATGGCGGCAACGGGATGTACGAGTTGATCGGCAGTCCGCAAGGGACCACCTTGACCAGGCACGACGCGACTGGTGTTCCCGAGGCGCACTACCGCTTCAAGCGCGTTGCACACACGATGGAACAGTTCGAACCTGCATCGGAGTTGCTCCAGGCGGACCCCGACAAGCATTGGCGAACCAAGCCGTTCGCCACACGGCTACTCGACCGCGGCCCTGACCGAGTGACGCTGACCGGCGATCGCCTGAAAGTGGTCCGAGACGGCGTCACCACCGAGACACCGATTGCCTCCGACGAGTGGGACACCGCCCTGCATGCGTGGTTCGGCATGCGTCGACGGGCCTGAGAAACAACGCTTGAATCAAGCGTCGGTTGCGATGCCTTGGTCCCGTCAAGCCAGCTCGGTGAGCCCGCCGTTGCGTTGAATCTTGCGGATCACCATCTCGATGGTATTGAAATCGACGTTGCTCTCACCGCGCCGACAGCGGCCACGCTCGACATCCACCGCCGTGGCGATCGGCTCGGCGACTCGCCCGAGTTCAAACTGG